>JAIBBF010000025.1 GCA_019694795.1 Flavobacteriales bacterium
ATCGGCTTTCATCAAAATATGCTTGTTTGGGAAATGAAATGGAGTAGGTATGAAGTTGCGGTTTCAGTTGACAAGCAAGTGCACTTACGATGGCAGAATCCAAGCCGCCACTTAAAAAAGATCCAAGTGGAACATCAGCCACCATGCGCCATTTTACGGCTTCCTGTAATGCATTTTTTAGTTGTACTTCATCGGAATTTACATCACCTTTTAAGGTGTACCAATTGGTGTTTTTTATTCCTTGTTTACTGAGGTAAAGCAGTTCTCCCGGTTGCAGTTTGTGAACCTCATTTAAGATGGTATAGGGAGCGGGAATGTAGGATAGATGCAGGTAATGATGTAATGCTTGCTGATGAATGGTTTTTTCAATCGGAAATGCAAGGATTGATTGAAAATCGGATGCGTAAAAGCAGGTGTTCTCTTTGTAACTCCAGTAGATCGGTTTTTCTCCAAACCGGTCGCGTACCAACCAGTGTTCATTGGTGTTTAAATCTGAAAAATGAAAGGCAAAAAATCCATGAATCTTATGCAGGAATTTTTCCTTGTAACGGTGAAATCCCTGGAGCATTACTTCCGTATCGGATTGTGTTAAAAAAACACAACCTTCCTTTTCGAGTTCTGATCTTAATTCGCGGTAATTAAAAAGTTCGCCGTTGAGCACAATAACTTGTTGTCGGTCGGCACTAAAAAAAGGCTGATTTCCATTGGAGCTGGTGTCGATGATTGAAAGTCGACTATGTGCTATGGCGATGGTGCTGTTTTGGAAAAATTCCTGATGATCGGGACCCCTGAAACGCAATTCATACAAAGCAGCGCGAAGCTCTTTTTCGTAATCCTGCTTTAAACCTTCCGGCGAAATAATTCCGGATATTCCACACATGTGTCCTGATTTTTGTTTTAAAGATACATCTTGTAGTGTTCCATCGGACGATTTTTCGTTTTATATTTATATCATCCATGATGAAACGACTGTTAACTCTGATATTATTTTTTTCCATCGCCTCCATTTCCGGGGCACAAGTGGTGGTAGATACTTCTATGAATTCCCTCGAAAAAGCAGTGGAATTATTTCTGAAGGATCCGGATTTAAAAAATTGTGCATTTAGTTTTTATGCCTACAACTCAAAAAGCGGAAAAGTAATTGCCGATAAAAATGGTTCGATGAGCATCGTTCCGGCTTCCTGTATGAAAGTAATTACCACAGCGAGTGCCTTAGAAATTTTAGGAGGTTCTTATCGGTTTAAAACTTCCTTGCAGTACACCGGATACATTGATCAAAATTGTGTTTTGCATGGCGATTTATACATCCGTGGAGGAGGTGATCCTACCTTGGGTTCCAAATTCTTCACTGATGGTGATCCTTCTGAATTTTTAAATCAATGGGCATTGGAAGTACGCAATGCGGGAATTGATTCTATTACCGGAAATGTAATAGCAGATGCGGAAATTTATGGTTGGGAAATGGTTCCCAGTACCTGGGCCTGGGGAGATATTGGAAATGGATATGGAGCTGCTCCTTGTGGAATTTCCATTTACGATAACACTTGCGTATTGAGTTTTAAAACCGGAGAAAAAGCAGGAGATGTTGCCCATATAGAATGCATGCAGCCTTATGTGCCCAATCTCGAGTTTGTAAATGAAGTGTATTCCTCGAATGTTTCGGAGGATAACTCCTATATTTTCGGCGCACCTTATTCCTACGATCGTATTATTAAAGGAACACTTCCAAAAGGTCGTGAAGCGTTTGAAGTAAAAGGAACCATTCCCGATCCCGGATATTTAGCAGCTTTTGAATTACGGTATGCCTTGGCCAAATGGGGTATTGGGGTTGCAGGTATTACGACTACTGTTCGGGAATTAAAACTGGAAAAAAAATACAACGACACCACCCGTATAAATATCTACGATCATTTTTCACCATCGGTGGCATCCATTGTGAATCTCACCAACACCTATTCGGTGAATTTGTTTGCCGAGCATTTAATGAATCAGATTGGATTAATTAAATATGGAAACGCAACGGTAGGTTCCGGCACTGCGGCGGTTACTGAATTCTGGACAAAAAAGGGAATTGACACGAAAGGATTTTATATCACCGACGGTAGCGGATTGTCGCGATTCGATGCCGTTTCTGCAAAACATCTGGTGGATATTCTACTTTATATGTCGAGAAGTAAAAATGCCAGCACATTTGAAAAATCGCTTCCCGTTGCAGGGAAAAGCGGGACCTTATCTAATTTTTGCAAAGGGACTAAAGCTGCAGGTAATGTGTGGGCTAAAAGTGGAACGATGACCCGCGTAAAAGCTTATTCGGGCTATGCAAAATCGGCAAAAGGGGAGAAAATTGTCTTTTCCGTGATTGTGAATAATTTTAATTGCAGCACCAAGCAAATGGAGAAAAAGCTGGAAAAGCTTGCTATTGCTATGGTCGAATTTCAAAATTAACTCCTGTGAATTGTTGAAAACTGTCTGATGGATTTTTCGTAAAGTTTTGGTTATGTGTATTTTCTGTGTAAATTAATGCACCAAAACCAAAAAAAATGAAAATAGGTATCAGACATCAGGAGTCATACTCTCGGGGAGAGTTATTACTTCGCACATTTTTCGGCGCATTTTACATTGCGATTCCGCACTTCTTAGTTTTAATCTTTTTGTTTATCGGATCGGCGATAATCAATTTCATCACCTTCTGGGCGATTTTGATTACCGGTTAATTTCCACGAGGTATGTTCGATTATCAAATCAAATTACAACGCTGGATGCTTCGTTTAAATGCTAGACTTCAAAACCTGAGTGATGGTTATCCTGCTTTTGGTTTGGATGCGCAAGATCCAAATGTTGTACTTGATGTTGCATATCCTGAAAACCCAAGCAGAGGATTAGTATTAATCCGTATGTTTTTCGGAATGATCTATGTAATGATTCCTCATGGAATTTGCCTCATCTTTTTAGGGCTTGCATCTGCATTTGTTAATCTAATTGCATTTTTTGCAGTTCTAATTACAGGTAAATATCCAAAAGGAATGCATGATTTTATGACAGGCGTTCTTCGTTGGAACATTCGTGTAGGTCTTTACATGGGCTATTTCACCGATACATATCCTCCATTCACCATGGCTGAAACAGATCCAATCGATTGGTCAAAATCCAATGGTGTAGAAGATCATTTAGTTGGATAATCTTCTTCCTTATAAAATGAAAAAGCCCCGAATCATTCGGGGCTTTTTTATTGGGTAATTATATTTTATAAATGGATAACCTCTCCGTATGCAGCTGCAGCAGCTTCCATTACTGCTTCGCTCATGGTAGGATGCGGGTGAACGGTTTTGATGATGTCGTGACCTGTTGTTTCCAGTTTACGAATTGCAACTATTTCGGCAATCATTTCGGTAACGTTTGCACCGATTAAATGTCCGCCCAATAATTCTCCATATTTCGCATCGAAAATTAATTTAACGAAACCATCTTTTGCGCCGGCAGCTGAAGCTTTACCTGAGGCAGAGTAGGGGAATTTTCCGACTTTAATTTCAATACCTGCTTCTTTCGCTTGTTTTTCGGTCATACCCACCGATGCAACTTCCGGATTGCAATATGTACATCCGGGAATGTTTTTGTAATCGAGTGGTTCTGGGTGGTGACCCGCAATTTTCTCTACACAGATAATCCCTTCTGCAGAGGCAACATGTGCAAGTGCAGGACCAGGAACAACATCTCCAATGGCAAAATAGCCCGGGATGTTGGTTTGGTAATATTCATTGACCAGAATTTTTCCTTTGTCGGTTACAATACCAACTTCTTCCAGTCCGATATTTTCAATATTGGCAGCGATACCAACCGCAGAAAGAACAACATCACATTCAATGATTTCTTCTCCTTTTTTGGTTTTCACTTTTACTTTACACCCAGTTCCTTTGGTATCTACCGACTCAACAGACGCTTCGGTCATGATATCAATTCCTTGTTTCTTAAATGAACGCTCCAATTGTTTGGATACTTCTTCATCTTCAACAGGAACAATGTTCGACATATATTCAACAATTGTGACTTTCGTTCCTATGGCGTTGTAGAAATAAGCAAACTCAACACCGATTGCTCCTGAGCCAACTACTACCATGGATTTTGGTTGAGTAGCTAAAGACATCGCTTCGCGGTAACCAATTACTTTTTTACCGTCTTGAGGAAGATTAGGTAATTGACGCGAACGAGCTCCGGTTGCAATGATGATGTTTTTTGCTTCCAGTACGGAAACCTTACCATCATCACCTGTGACTTCTAATTTTTTTCCGGCTTTAACTTTACCGGATCCTTTGATAACGTCAATTTTATTTTTCTTCATCAGAAATTGAATACCATTGCTCATTCCATTGGCAACTTCGCGACTTCTCTTCACCATTCCTCCAAAATCGGCATTGGCATTTCCTACTGTAATTCCGTAATCCGAAGCATGTTTTATGTATTCGAAAACATTCGCACTTTTCAGAAGAGCTTTCGTAGGGATACAGCCCCAGTTCAAACAAATTCCTCCCAGACTCTCACGTTCAACAATTGCAGTTTTTAAACCCAATTGAGAAGCACGAATCGCGGCAACGTATCCGCCGGGACCACTTCCTAAAACTATTACGTCGTAGCTCATATTTTAATTTTTTAGATTTAACAGTTTGAGGCACGAAAGTAGCAACTATCCTACTATAAAACAAAAAGAGGTCTATCTAATGATAAACCCCTTTAAGTGGTTGGTAAACAGTTATTGCTTGGGCGACATTACAAAAGGATCCTGCGTTTTTTTGCCTTCTTCCGCATCAACTCCGGCAAATAGATCCTGGTAATTACAATGGGTGATTTTTAAGGGGTGGTGACCATTGGGTAAATCCTTCAACATCAATTTTCCATTCTTGTCGGTTTTGTAAATGGTACCATTGGGTAATTCAACAATTGCTTCTGCAATACCCAGTCCTGTTGCCTCATCATTCACTGTAATTTCAATTGAATTGCGGGTGATGGCTCCAGGTTTGGGATTGATCAGTAATTTGATGAAATCAATGGCAAATCCATCAGCTGCGGAGGTTTGCGGATCATCGATTAAAATCACCAATTCTTTTTCTTTTAACAAGGGAAGAAATTCAGCCGGAATTTCGAAGGTTAACAATTTTCCAATAGGACCTGTCTGATTGAGTTTGTTCAATGCATTTTCCATAAATGGAGCACGTTTTCCATTGAGGGTTACCTGAAACGATGAGCAGAAAACAGGAGATTGAAAATCGTCGGCAAACAATTGCAGAATTGCAGATTGAATGGTGAAATCCTGAGGTATTTGCAAGGGAAGATGAATGGGTAATACACTTGCTTTAAACTGACTCATGTTGCTTTCGTACTGACCCGAATATCCGTCGCCACCACATGCTGCATCCTTTTTACCCATAGAGCTGGGGAGCATAATCATATCGGTTCCTTTAAACGCTGTATCCGGGGTCCAGGGATATCCGTGTGGCGGTGTTGATTTTCCGGAGAAGGGGTCAAACTTTTCTTCCCATCCAAAAGAGAGGTTGTCAATGTCGCCTCCCCGAATCATAATATCCGCCTGAGGAGTACCTTTCAGTACAACATAATTCAATTTCCAATCGCCATCATTTGCTTTGTTTTGAGCAATGGCATTTACTGACCACAGAGTGGTTAATGCAATAACTAATTTTTTCATGTTAAAAGTTTAGAATCCGAGAAAGGTGTATTCTCCGGTTTTTACTGAAGTTGTTTTTTTGAGATTTACCTCAAGTGCTTTCCAGGTTGTTTTTTTACCATCCTTTTCTGTCATGATCATTTCCATGGCAAATCCTTGTGGTCCTTGTGTGAAATTAGAAGAAGGAGATTTTCCTCTGGAAGCACCTGCAAACATGCTGCTGGCTCCGGTTACATCCAACAAAATATCTTTGGTCACCCACATCTCATTTTTAGAACCTTCTTTTTCATTTACGGCAACCCATTCTTCGCAGGTATAACCTAAAATGACTTTCGTTCTTCCGGTCTTCGACATTTTCCAATCGCTTTTGCTGGTGTCGGCAGCTTCCTGAACTTGTTTTTTCAAATCGTATTTCATCACCATGCCCTGTTTTTGTCCATCGTTCTCCATGAGCATAACGATTTGATTTTTTTCATATTCAGCAACGGAGAAAGTGTGCGATTCAACTTCGCCTTTTTTGTTTTTGCTATCCATTTCCATTCCGAAATAGGTATTGGAAGAAGAAAAATGATAACGAACCTGTGCAGGATCTCCATCCGCTTTTCCATCTTTTTTATAGTTCTGAAGTTCGATGAGGACATTGTCGTTAAAGGTGTATTCTGCTTGAACATCCTTTTTGCTTCCACCTGAAAAACCGAAAGGAGCCGTGTTACCGTTTTGTCCGGAATTATCTGTTGACGGATTACCGCCATTGTTGTTTTCGGGTTGAGTAGCACGGGTAGTATCCGCACTGGTCTTCGATTGCGATTTGTTGTTGATGGTCTGTTGTGCTTTTTTCATCAGGACATCACGTACCTGAGCTTGGAGGTTAAGACTTAAACATCCGGCAAGTGCAAATAAGGCTAGCTTTTTCATGGTTGGAAAATTGTGAAACAAAATTCGTGATAATCAAAAATATAGCCAAAATTATTTTTGTAAATTGTGATGAAAAATTTTGTCAAAATATGATTGAACTAACTGAAAAAGAGAATAATGACTTTATTTCTGTGTTGAAAAATGAGAAAAGAGCATCACTCTTTAAATTGTTCTCGAGAACGGATAAAGGGAAAGGAGGGGACCGGAAAAAGTTATTTCAGTTCATTTTCGATAAGCCGTATAGCGAAAAGGAAGATTTTCTTCTTCGGAATGAATTCCGTTTGTTAAAGGAAAAATGGAGGGATTTTTTGGCCGGTTTATTTTTAAAAAGAAGTACTGAAGAATCTCGTCACTACCGTGATTTGCTCCTGCTGAAAGAATTATTCCGGAGAAATGAATCGGAAGTCTTGGAACGTGAAATTTTACGTGTGAAAAAATACCTGAGGGATGGTGAGGATGAAGAAGTATTAAAGGAAGTATTGTTATTGGAGCAACGATATCTGATTAACCAGGCAGGGATTAGTTTGCAAAATTTATCACAGATCCGTTCCATCAATGAAGAGTTGCTGATGATTGACCAGCGTATTCATCGTCGTACGCGACTTTATGCAGAAAGTGTGAAAGCCTGGAATTACCGCATGTTGCAGATCTATGATCCGGGAGGCGCATATTTCTATCAGCTACCGGTGGATTTATTGCAATCGGAAAATGAATCTGACACTGAAGCACGATTTTACCTGCTAAAAATTAAAAGTCTGTATGCACCACAACATGAGCGTCTGGAATTATTGTTAGAGATGGTTCAACTCGCTGAGAAAATTCAACGGAAAGGGTTTCCCAAGGGAAGAGAATTAGCGGTGATATACTCGAATCTCGGAGTGGAATATTCATTTGTTCCGGACTATGATCAATCGCTTGAACAATTCAGAAAAAGTGTTGAATTAAAAAATGAAATCCAGCAAATTAATTTTCATCAGATTTTATTTAATTATATCTCAGTATGTATAAAATCCGGCAATACGGATAGAGCAATGCAACTCATCGATAAATATGGAACTGCTCTGAATAACGATTCGTTTTTAAGTCCACGTTACCGTGTAGTTCATATCATGGCTTTGGTATTTACCGGAGAGATAAAAAAGGCGAAACAAATTTTTCCGGAGCAGTTGAAAGAAGGGAATTATGAAAATTATATTTACCACAGGGTTGTTCAGTTAATCTTGTTTTTCGAGGATGGAAAAATTGATTTGGCCATGAATGAATGTTTAAATCTATTGCAGACCGTTAAAGGGAAAAGCGGATTAGATCATCATTTGTTGTTTTTAAAGTCGTTCCGAAAAATAATGGAACAGTCTATGCAGATGGAGGATAGAAAAAAATTAAGTAACGCTTTTATCAAGGGTATGCTCACTGAAACCAATCCCGATAAATTCCTTCAACAAAACGTAATACCGCTCATCTGGTTGAGGAAAAAACTTTTACTTTCACAGGATAGCTGATTTTTTAAATGTATTTTTACCATCATATTTTTTCTCATGATTCACTATCGACTTTCCTATAAAAATCCGCAACATCGGTTTCTCGCTGTTGAAGTGAAAATCCCCGTTTTATCCGATAAAAAAATCCAGGTTCAATTACCGTCATGGCGACCCGGAAGATATGAACTGGGAAATTTTGCGAAAAACGTCAGGAATTTTCAAGTTAAAAATGAAAAGGGGAATGCTGTCCCTTTCTCAAAATTGAATAAAGATCTTTGGGAAATCATTGCTAAAGGCGAAACGGAGATCATCGTTTCTTATCACTATTATGCTGCCGATTTAAATGCGGGTTCAACTTATATCGACGAGAAACAATTGTATGTTAATCCGGTTAACTGCTGCATTTATGTCCCTTCCCGAATCGATGAGTCATCACAATTCACCGTAGAGGTTCCTGCCGGCTGGGAAATGGCATGTGGAATGAAAAACTCAAAATCCAACGGAGATGCTTGTTCCGTATTTCACATGCAGCCCGGTTCATTTCATGAATTAGCGGATAGTCCATTTATTGTTTCACCTCAATTTCACCATCGGGAATACCGCGTGGATCAAACCTTATTTCATATTTGGTTTAATGGTGAATGTCGACCCGATTGGGATCGGATTCTAAATGATTTCTCAGCTTTTACAAAGAAACAGATTCAAGCTTATGGGGCTTTTCCGGTGGATGAATATCATTTTTTAATTCAGATTTTACCAGTTCAGTTTTATCATGGCGTAGAGCATCAAACCAGCAGCGTAAATGCATTGGGACCCGGATATGAATTGATGCGCGACAGGTATGATGATTTATTGGGATTGTGTTCGCATGAATTGTATCATGCCTGGAATATTAAAAGTATTCGTCCCGCAGAGATGTGGCCTTATCGCTACCAGGAAGAAAATTATTTTAAAACCGGTTATGTAGCCGAAGGAGTTACCACCTATATGGGTGATTATTTCCTGCTCGCATCCGGTGTTTTTTCAGTGTCCAATTACCTTTCCGAATTAAGCGCTCAATTACAAAAGCACCTCGATAATTTTGGAAGAAAGAATTATTCGGTTGCCGACTCATCCTGGGACACCTGGCTCGATGGATATGTTCCCGGTGTGCCTGAACGAAAAGTCTCCATTTATACCGAAGGCTGTCTCCTTGCGTTTATGACGGATGTTTTAATTATGAAACACAGCAAGAATAAATTCCGCTTGCATGATGTCATGAAAAAATTATACACGGAATATTACCTGAAAGGTAAAGGCTATATGGCTTCAGATTACAGAGCGGAAGTGGAGTCCTTTGCGGGAACGGGACTGTGTGAGTTTTTTGATACGCTGGTGAATGGAAAACAAGATTATATTCCAACATTACAGAAGTGTTTAGAATATGTGGGACTGGAAATTTCTTCGCTCGATCCCGCAACTGCAGCTGAAAAATTTTATGGAATTAAGATAACGGATGCTGCAAGTGGGTCCATAATTACGGCCATTCATCCGGATGAACCCGCTTATCATTGCGGAATATCTCTGGGCGACAAGCTAATTTCTATCAATGGTTACCAGGTAAACTCGGATGCCAATAAATGGATTGCTTATTTTGCCGGAGAAACATTGGATTTCATTTGTATGAGAAATTCAGAATTGAAAAAGATTCAGATTCCCACAGCTGAAAACGGGGGATTCAGGTCCTGGAAAGTTACACGACTGGAAAAAATTTCGGCAGAACAACAAAAAAATTTCAATCTTTGGTCAACCTTAACGAATTAATATGTCAACACAAGAAAATAGCAGTGTAGAGATCAATCCTGAAAAAGATGAATTGAATTTACCAAACCGCAAATGGGTTTATACGCTAACTACTTTAACGTTTATCGGAGCAACCATCGGTTTAATTTTTTGTATCATGTTTATCGTTTTTTGGGGTAAACTGGATGTGGTATTATCGAAAGGCGATCAGAATGCCAAGGATCTTGAGGCCATGCTTATCTCTACCATTGGAGAACAACGTTGGTGGACCTACGTAAAAAATAATCAGATCAACGATTTCTTTTTGTCGACGCGTAATCATTATATCCTTGCAGCCATTTCCAATGCGCTGGCTATTTTGGGAGCATTCCTGATGCGTACCTATCGTAAAAGCGGATTTTATATTTATGTGCTTTCACATCTTTTATTTTTGGTTTCACCCTTTATCATGATTCTGGATTATGAAATCAATATGAGAGATACTTTGATTTTTGTTTTGATAGCCACTGTATTTATTGGTTTATACTCGAGAAGTATTAAATTTTTTAAATGACCACCAGTTATACTATCAGGACCAAAACAATCAAAAATTTTATTCTGGGTAAAGAATCCCCTTCTTTATTTACCCGTATCGTTTTTTGGTTGAATGTGCCCTTGGCCTTATGGTACCTGATATTTTTTGTCCTTGAATTTTTAGCCATCCGTTTAGTTCATACACTGAAAGATTCGGAAGAAGTGCTGGACCGGATCAATGAAATTGGAAGTAATTACGGCTTAAGCGATATCTCACAAAGTTTTTTTCTGATGTCGGTAAGTGGCTTAACGGGAGTTGCTTTAATGATTGTGGGAATGCTTCTCTTCTGGAGAAAAATCAAGTGGGGCTATCCGGCATATCTCATTGGAATAAGCATTGTATTTGTTAGTCCAATGGTGTTTTTAGGTTATACCTATTTCAGTGAAGAACAAACGATCCTGGAGCTGTTATTGCCCATGCTCGCTTTGGTGCTGGTGTTGATTGACTGGATGCGTAAATCCTGACCTATTTCGGTTTATAGGCAATCACTGAAATTTCAACATTTACATTTTTAGGTAAACGTGAAACTTGTACAGTTTCCCTGGCCGGAAAATGATCTTTGAAATAAGCACCATACACCGCATTTACTTTCGGGAAGTCATCCATGTTGGAAAGGAATATGGAAGTCTTTACAATATGACTATAATTCAATTCTACCGCATTTAAAACGGCACCTATATTTTTCATTACCTGTTCGGTTTCAGCTTCAATGCTGCCCTCTACCAGGTTTCCGGTTGAAGGATCAATTGCGATTTGTCCGCTCACATATAAGGTGTGGTCAACCAAAACAGCCTGACTGTAAGGACCGATCGGTGCGGGAGCATTGGGGGTATGTACAATTGTTCTCATAGTTGAATTGCAAGAAAGCACGAATATAAGAAATAGGAAAAACAAGAAGTTTCGCATAGGTCTGATCTTTATCAGTAAAATTGCAAAATAAATCGAAGAGCATGAAGGTCCTGCTTCTGGATAATTACGATAGCTTCACCTGGAATCTATTTCATTATGTAGATTCACTGGGAGTGGAGTGCCGTGTTGTGCGCAACGATGAAGGAGAACTGTCGGAACTGGATCATTATTCGCATTTGTTGTTGTCGCCGGGACCAGGATTGCCGAAGGATGCAGGAAAAATGATGGAGGTTATTCGAAGGTATCACTCCAAAAAAAACATATTGGGTGTTTGTTTAGGCATGCAAGCCATCGGAGAATTTTTTAATTGTTCATTGGTCCAATTAGAAAAACCATGTCACGGTGTGACGGGAACCTACACTATACTGAATGCAAAGGCCAGCTTATTTCACCGGGTGAACAATCCATTTATCGCAGGTAAATACCACAGTTGGGTGATTTCTAATCCAACTTCAGAATCCGGTTTAATCGTAGATGCCGTAGATGAATTGGGAAATCCTGCAGCCATTTCGCATGTAAACTATAAAGTTTTTGGTGTACAGTTTCATCCTGAATCTATAATGACACCATCAGGTAAACAAATCATTGAGAATTGGTTAACACTAAGCTAATTTTCGCTTCTTTTTGATAACGAAGGGTCTGAATAAATAACGGCTTAATGTTTTCCCGTTTTATTATTTCATCGATGAATAAAGAATTCTAATGGTTGAATTTTAGCGTTCGAAAATGGACTTAAACATTATTTGAATCAGAAATAAGAATGCGTTAAAGTCGATAGAACATCCTACCTGTAGTTTTGTTGTATGAAACAGCTATGGAAAATCGGGTCGACCTCAATTCGCATAAAACTCCTTCTCACTTTTTTATTTTTCTCTTTATTTGGATTGTTCCTTGTTCTTCTTGCTTTTTTTCATGATCAACGCCGCCAAAAAGTACAGCAAGGATTACAAAATATTGCCGATTTGCGTATCGAAATTCTTCATCATTTATATGATCAGGAACGGTTTTTTAATCATGATGTATATACCGAAGATTTTTATAAAAATAAATCGAGCGGCATATTGATTGCGCTTAATGATTCTCGGAAAAAAATTGGAATAAACATCGATCAGTTAAATCACGAATTATCAGAATTTGGTTCTTATGATGTTGAATTGCAAAAAATAAAAACGACCTGGCTGCAAATGAACGATTGTTTTGATCAATGCGTTGAAGTGATTTTAAAACGAGGGTTTAAAGATTACGGCATGGAAGGCCGGATGCGAAAAATAATCCATAGTTTGATGGATGATCCGGCTATGGAACCGTATAAAAATGAATTATTATCTATTCGTCGACACGAAAAGGATTTTATCATAAGAGGTTCGCAAAATTATATTGAGTTACTGCGTTTAGAAGCAGCAAAACTCGAGGGGATTTTACAGCGAAAAATGTCAGAATCGAAGCTGGATTATAAATCACAAATTTTGCGTTTAAAGCGATTTGTTTTGTGTTTTAATGAATTCTCCAGGCTGGAGAAGATTTTAGGCAGATCAACCAATGAAGGGTTAAAAACGCAACTGTTCATCATGGCTGCCGGTTTGGAAGAGTCGATTGTGTCCATAAAAAATAAAGCCGAAGAAGAAGCGATTTCATCACTGCGTGAAATGAAAATGACCTATATCGGTTCGGTGCTGGTTATATTGGCATTGGCCGTTGCTTTTAGCTTTTATTTTTCAACGATTATGTCGGACCGCATCCGGAAACTGAGTGACCGCGTAAAACTATTTGTTGAAAGCGGATTCACCAAGCGCAAATCCTTTTCTCCCGGAAAAATGCGCGATGAATTATTCAGGCTTCATGTCCATCTTGGGATTCTGGAAGATGAAATTGCGATTCGCTTTAAAGAATTTAGAGAACATTCAGAGAAAAACACATTTGAAATTCTGGAACAGAACAAACGAATTGAATATCAGAAAGCCCGGATTCAGGAGCAGCGTGATGTGTTGTTTCATCAAAAGGAAATTGTAGAAGTTCAGAATAAGCGGATCATCGATTCCATTGTATATGCTAAGCGGATTCAGAATTATTTATTTCCAAAAGAAAAAAAACTGGAAAGCATTTTAAGAGATCATTTTTTGTTTTTTCGACCCAAGGATATTGTCAGCGGCGATTTTTATTGGGTGGAACAAAAGGATGAGTGGACCTGGATAGCCGTTGCCGATTGTACCGGACATGGAGTTCCGGGTGCGTTTATGAGTATTATCGGAAATACATTATTGAATCAGGCCATATTCGAAAAAAATATTCAGGAACCTTCCGAAGTCCTGCATTTTGTTTCCAAAGGAATAAGTACCCGGTTCGGACAATCAGGAATTCATTCTGAGATCAAAGACGGAATGGATATTTCATTGGTGAAATTCCGTTTTAATGCTTACACCAATCAGGGAGAATTATTTTTTTCCGGTGCACAACGCAATTTGTTAATGATACGGAAAGGTCGTGTACAAGAATATAAAGGAAACCGAACAGCAATAGGTTGGGTAAGTGGAAATCAGGTTCCGCATTTTACACAATTCAGGATTAGTCTGAATGAAGGTGATCGCTTTTATATGTTTACCGACGGACTAGCCGATCAATTTGGTGGCGCTGATGAATCGAAGTTTAAACACAAAAAGGTGGTCGAATTAATTCATTCGATTCAGGAAGAAGAAATGTCGAAACAGGGACCCATCATTGAGGAGACGTTTGATGTGTGGAAGGGTGAGGTTTTTCAGGTGGATGATGTCTGCCTCCTGGGTTGGGAAGTATGAATTGGCATCCCGGTAATCAACATTTTTTAGGTTATCAACAGGTGTTGAAAAGATCTTATTCACATTTAAATTCCTTATTAATTAAGCTTCTGTAAGCTTTTTAACAGTCACGCTTTTCTTGTTAGAAACTACATTTTACCTTCTCCTTTCTCTGGGGTTGCAAAGGGTTATCTTTGTTAGAATAAAAAAACTGCTGAATGCTACGTAAAATTGCCGTTCTGAATTCTAAAGTGTACGGAAAAGCCGTTGTGCGCGTTGACGATTGTGATTCGCTTCAATTGGTGGGACCGAACAACATTGGTAAGAGTACCTTGATTTATGCCCTGAACTTTCTGTTTATTATCGACGGAAATAAAATGACCTTTTCCGGTCAGCGTAAGGGCGACAAGGAAACGATTCACCACTATTTTCCGACTCCAAATCAGAGTTACACCATTTTTGAAATCTACAAAAATCGTGCATACTGTATTCTGGTAAAAAGGGATACCGAAGGTGAATTGGAATATTATCATTTTAATTCGGAATACCGCGATGATATTTTCTTTAAGGAAGACGGAGCACAGCAACGACTTTTAAAATTCGACGAGGTTCAGGAACGCATTGCGGAAATTGGACTGGATCTGGTTCAGTTTAAGAATAAATCGGAAGTATTCAGTTTTGTGTACAGCCGCGGTACCGACAACGATGCTATCGTTTGGCTCGAAGAAAATGTTAAATCGGATGGTTTATCGAATAACTTCTCCAAGGTTTATC
Source organism: Flavobacteriales bacterium (assembly GCA_019694795.1). Classification (NCBI taxonomy): domain Bacteria; kingdom Pseudomonadati; phylum Bacteroidota; class Flavobacteriia; order Flavobacteriales; species Flavobacteriales bacterium. Next base: position 14,878 of record JAIBBF010000025.1, read on the forward strand.
GTTATCTGATTAACTCGAAGTTGATCACCAACAAAACCCTGAAGGAAGCATTAATTATTGCGGATAACCGTGAAAATGAAGTCCTGAATTTCTCTCAGAAAAACAAAAAAGACATCATTGATCTTTTGCGTTTAAATGATGAAATCAAGAATATTAAATCGGTTAAAAATGAATTTCTCGATTTCCGCGAAATTGTTAATCAATACGAATCAAAATCGCGCATTCTTTCGGAATTGATTTATCAGTTTGAAGAGTCGTACAAAACGACGCTTCCGGAAATGGAAGAGCGTATTCACCGTAAAGCGAAAGAAATCAATGAGCTTTACACCGAAATCGGTGAATATCTTCGTCCGAAAGAACAGGATCTGAACCGTCGTATTGGTCAGAAAGAAAGCGACATCAATAATCAAAACCGTTATGTAGAAGAAAAGCGTCTTACGCTCGACGAAATTAACGGTATTGAAAGCATGGAATTCCTTGCTGAATCGCTCGAAAATCTTGAGCGCAGCAGAAAGGAAATCGAATCGCAGATTACACAGGTTGAAAGTCAGCGCTACACCTCGAATCAGATTAAAGCACGTCTCGATGTATTGGGAGCAGCCATTTCTGAAAAGGAAAATCAACAGCGAAACTATAACGACTTATTGATTCACAAAATCAGTGATGATGCGGATACCCGTAAGTTGCTGAATACCGTATTGTCGGAAAGAATTACTTCACTTCCAAGCGGACGTATTCTGGAGAAAGTGAAAAAAGCGGTGAAGAATCTGAAAATTTTCGATGGAGAAATCGATATTTCAGGATTGTCACTGAAAGACTTTAAATCCATCGATGAGATCAATGATGAATTATACGATCTGCGTCGCGAAGAGGAAAATTTCAAACGTCTTTTAGATACCGCTAAAAATGGAGAAAAAGTTCAGGAAGAACTTCGCACCATTAAAAACAATATCGAAGAAATTCAGGATAAGATTCGTTTATTAAAAACGAAACCTCAGATTGAAAAGGAACTTTCTACTTACCGACTTGAAGTAGAAAAATTACGCGAAGAAAAAGAATTGCTTGAGCGCGAATTGAAAGATTTGATGCAGGAAATTCTTACCAAGGAGCACATGCTGCAATCCATGCGTGAAGAACGCAAGAAAACAGAAGAACGTGTTACTCAACTCCGTGAGCGTAAACAGGAAGTTGAATTCCTGAACCTTCAACCGGTCGAGTGCGAAGTATCAGATTCGCTTGAGAGCATTTATAGCAAAATGAAACTTCATTACAATGACCGAATTGAATTGAAGGTAACCAAAGATAAAGCGTTCGATAATCTTCGTCACACACTCAAAAGCACCATTGCTGATGAATCGGAATTCATCCGTTATTTTGAAGAAGAGGTTGCTTGTTTAAGCGATAAAGAAAAATCGATCGACGGATTATTGCAATCAATTTCTACCCAGTTTGCGAATCCGGCTTACACCATGATGAAGCGTTTCGAAGAGTTCAAGCAGTTTATTTATACCAAATTCAATAAGACACTTGCTACCACCCGCATTTCGAATATTGAATCCCTGCAAATTGAATTGCTCGATAATAAACGCATCCTTGGTGAATTAGCAGCCATTAGTTCCATTCAGGAAATCAATGGACAGATGATGCTTGATTTCGATCAAACTGAAAATCTCCGGATTCTGAATAATTACCTCGATAATAGCCGCAAAGTGCATTTCGATGAGTTATTCGATATTGAATTGCATCTTGAAATTAAAGGCACGGTTAAAAAAGTGGATCTTGCCAATCAGGTGGAATCGGATGGTACCGACCGTATGATTCGTCTTGTAATTATCATGTCCATCATTAACCGTTTGGCGATTAACGAACATGATAACAGGATTACCTTGTTTATCGACGAGGTTGCAACCATCGATAAGCAGAATCGTCCCGAGCTGGTGAAATTCTGTCGCGAGCACAACTTCATTCCGATTTTTGCCGCGCCGGATCCGGTTCCAGGTTTCAGCAAGTATTACTTCATCTATCCGAACAAAGGAAAGATCAACATCAACGAGCGCCTCAACGCTATTTACAGCGAGCCTTTGGCCGAAATGGATAACCAATAAGAATCCGTGCTATGAGCAGTTTAAAAGCAGAACCGCGGACCATCTTATACTTCATCTGGAATCACTTTGATCTCTTGAATGAGCTCTTTGCTGAACAGATGGAGAAAGGGTATATCCGCGATACAAGTTTGAGAAACATCTGTTCCAAATACGAACATGATGTCACCGATCGTTTGTCGGAATATAAAATCCTTCGCAAGATTGGCGATGATTTTGAGATTCGTCCTGTTATTTTTCAATTGATCGAATTCGTACAAAACGAATTTAAACCGGTGTTACCGGAGACCATTGAAAAGTATGGATTCTCTATTCTTTCCCTGTTCCGTAAAATCAAAGAGGGGATTAATGGTGATAAAGAAATTCTGATTAAGCGAATTGAAGACCTTCTTTCGGAGGTTCGTTTGTTTGTGGATTCCATTGAGAAAAACACTTCAAAATTACTCTCCGAAACCCGCGCACTGAAATCGAATCTTGAAAAAATCGATTACCGCGAAAAAGTACATCGTGCCTCAGGATGGATTGAACATTACATCATTCCCCTGAACGAAATTCTTGATGTTAATCAGGCAGCATCCGTTACCAATCAGCTTCACGAAGTGGCTTATTATGTGAACATAAAACGCCTCGATACAACAGATGAATTGATTCGTGCACAGTTCGAAAAACTTTACTCTTTCCTGGTACAAACCAATGATGACTTGCTTCGTCAGAGCAAACTGTTGACCAACGAATTATTGCCGCTGATTGAACGGATTAAAACAGAATCCATCATTCTTACCGGTTGGATTGAGTTCCTTAAAAAACCATATTCTGCACGTGTTCCGAAAGTGTTCAAGACATCTCTGGAGCGTGCCTACAACCGTTCATTCTATTTGAACGCAAAAGAATATGTGGAGCAATTCCTGGATGATGAGCCGGTTTATTTATCGGATGAACCAAGCTTTCAGGAAAAATGGATTTTTAACCGCGAGTTCTATAAGGTGAAAATGGAATCGCAATTGCCAATCGAAGATTTCTTTGGTTGGTGCCAGAATACCGTTAAACGCGATTTCCACGGTGTGGATCAGGAAAAATTCTTCTCAATGGTGTCACTGCTATTTGAAGATGATCTCGTAATGGAAGCCGATGAAAAAGCAGAATTCACCACCATTAAAGCCAGTGACGCATTAATGAAAGTACCAAAAGTTAAAATAGACCGCCATGGAATATCCTAAAGGACATAAACACGTTGTTAAAGAATTACTCGATGGGAAATTTGTTTTGCCCAACGATCCCTTATATCAGGTGATTCGTGAAAACGATGAATTCTATACTAAGTTTTTTAAAGAATCGTTCGATTACGAATTGCGGACTTCCAATGAATATTGCTTTCTTATTTCCGGAGAAAGTAATGAGATGTTGAGTCGCGATATATGTATTTTCTTCGGTGTGCTTTGTTATGAACTCGACAGAGACGGAAGAAATTTTATGGATGAGATTCAATATTCGGAATGGGATCATGAACGTTTGGATCGCTATTTCGAGAATTCCACTTACAATGAGTTGATCTCTTCCAATAAACAGTTGCGCGATAAAGATTCGCGTAAAACATTTGTCAATTCCTTATCGAGAAGAAATATTATCGACAAGCAAGGTGAAGATAAATGGTACTTTACCGCTGCGCATAAAGTGTTTATCGACTTCGCTTCGGAGCTGGCTAAAAACAGAATCCGCGAAGGGGTTTAAATTATTCTCCAATACGAATCTCCGTCGACCCGACGGAGATTTTTTATTTTACCCAATGCGGAACATATTCATCTTATTTATCGGATTATTGCTGTGGCAAAATCAATTGTCGGCCCAGTATCTCGATTCGTTATATTCCATTTACAACGATGAAAAACAAACACCTCTCGACAGAGCCTATGCCTTATCGGATATTGCCTGGGAGATGTGTTATATGGACCCCGATTCGGCACGATCACTTTGTGATGAATTAATTGTCTTTATTAAGAAAGAGCCTTCCATTCCGCGCGCTCGTTTAGCCGATGCCTGTAATACGGTAGCTAATTCTTACCGATTAATGGGGCAATTGGATAGTGCTTTAACCTGGTACGATAAAACGTTAAAGATTTACCAGTTTCTTCGTCACGATAAAGGCATTGCTTCTACCTACCTTAATCTTGGAGATGTGTACACATCAATCGGGAATTTTCCACTGGGATTAAAATACATGCAGCAATCGCGGATGATTTATGAGCGCGTAGATAATGCAGAAAATCAGTTAGGGAATTTATATAATAACATCGCAAATATTTTTCTGCAGCAAAACAATATAAAGCAGGCAGTAGAATATTATGAAATGGCCATTGTGAAATTTACAGGATGTAAAGATCTCCGCGGATTAGGAAATGCGTATTCTAATTTAGGATTGGTTTATCGGGATACGTATCACGATTTGGACAAGGCTACAGAGTTAGCCCGCATCGGATTAAGTTACCGGATGCGAAATACGGATAGTTTGGGTATGGGAGATTCGTACAATATTCTTTCGCTGATTTATCTTGAGAAAAAGCAATTTGACAGCGCAGGATATTATATCGATGCTGCATTAGCCTTGCATAAAAATTTGGGCAATCTGGATGGTATGGCCATCTCCTACCAGCACAAAGGAACTTTAGCACTTGAAATGGGAAATGCCGATTTAGCAATTTCTATTTGCGGTGAAGGATTAAAAGTAGCTACGGCATCCAAAATGATCATGAATCAGCAATTCAATTGTGATTGTCTATACCAAGCCTACAAGAAAAAAGGAGATTCAAAAAATGCGCTTTATTATTTCGAAAAACACCGCGAATATGAAGAGGCTATGCGGGATCAGGATCGGATACGTGAAGTAACGGAATTGGATGTGAAATTCAGATTTGAAAAAAAATCGCTGGAGGATAGTCTTAAAGTGAGAGAAGAACGACTGATGGCTGATGAAAAATTAAAATTAAGTCAGGCTGAAACCGATTACCAGCGCCGGTCAAAATATTTCCTGTATGCCGGAATTTTACTGTTAATTGTTTTTGCAGTTTTTATTTATAACCGCTTTCAGGTAACCCGTAGACAAAAACTGGAAATTGAAGAAAAGAAAATCGAAATTGAACATCAAAAGGAATTGGTTGAAGAGAAAAACAAAGAAATTCTGGATTCGATCACCTATGCAAAACGATTACAGGAAGCCATTTTGCCACCACGAAAACTTGTGAAGGAGTATCTGAATAATTCGTTTATTCTATATAAACCTAAAGATATTGTTGCCGGTGATTTTTATTGGATGGAATCCTTCGCTAAAGCTTCGGATTCCAAAGGAGGGGCTGTGAGTGGAGTTTTGTTTGCGGCGGCCGATTGTACCGGGCATGGTGTTCCGGGTGCAATGGTTAGCGTGGTTTGTTCGAATGCATTAAACCGGACCGTAAAAGAGTTTGGAATTACAGATCCGGGGAAAATTCTGGATAAGGTAAGGGAATTGGTTATCGATACCTTTTCAAAATCGGAATCTGAAGTGAAAGACGGAATGGATATTTCACTTTGTGCTTTGGATCTGAACAATCAAAAATTACATTGGGCCGGAGCAAATAATCCATTGTGGATTTTACGAAACAATAGTGATGTTATTGAGGAGATAAAACCAAATAAACAACCCATTGGAAGTTATGCGGAAGCAAAGGCCTTTACAACCATTTCATTTGATCTGAATAAAGGTGATTGCATTTATGTTTTTACCGATGGATATGAAGATCAGTTTGGTGGTCCGGATAGAGAAAAAGGTGGAAAGAAATATAAAAGTTCACGAATGAAATCATTGTTCGTCTCTATTCGCGATTTGGAAATGGAAGAACAAATGCAAGCCATTAATCAGGAGTTCGAAAACTGGAAGGGCGACTTTGAACAAGTGGATGATGTTTGCGTCATTGGTGTTAGAATATAAGAAGGTCACCGGAATTCCCGGTGACCTTTTTTCTTTTACAATAAGCGAACCAGTCCTTTGAAAACTGCTGTTAAGCGAATCGCATCATAAATCCGTTGTTCAGAACCACCGTGATTTAAAACAGAGGCTTCATGGGATACTACGCATTGTTCACATCCATTTAAAGCAGAAATAGCCAGACTCATCAACTCGAAAAATTCTTTTCCCAAAACCGGGTTCAGCATAATACTCATTTTAATTCCGGCGGGCGTTTTTTCATAGAATTCTTTTTGGGTGAAGTGACGAAAACGATAAAAGACATTATTGACTTGCAGCAAGGATACGCAGGCATAGGTTTCTGCAATCTCTTCCTCCTTGATTTCAACTTCTTTTAACCGGTTCAGAATACCGCTTTCAAGTGTTTCATTGTCATCATTGACGGCAACTGCCAAAGCCAATAATAACCGTTCCTTTTCATTTAGCGTTTCAACTTTCAGAACGTTCCCAATGTTAATCTTTACATCGCGCAAATACCTGGTATTGGAATTTGAAATGATATTTAAGCGCGATTCAGATTTCAAGGGCGGATTTCCGATGGAGATCAGTAAATCCTGCAGGGTTTCATTTACGATCGTTTCCATATTATGCATTTAAAGTGGCTTCACCTTTTTTCCAGTTGCATGGACACAATTCATCGGTTTGTAAAGCGTCGAGTACACGCAATACTTCCGCAACATTTCTACCCACGCTTAAATCGTTGACCGAAACCCAGCGGACAATCCCCTGCGGATCGATAATGTAGGTAACGCGATAAGCAACTTTTTCTTCGGCTTCTAAAATGCCTAATTCCTCCGCGAGTGATTTTGATGTATCAGCAAGCATCGGGAACTTTAATTCGCGCAGATCCTTATGGTCTTTTCTCCAGGCGAGATGCACAAATTCAGAATCGGTAGAGGCACCAATCAACATGGCGTCACGATCTCTGAATTCGCCAACATTTTTATTGAATTCGGCAATTTCGGTGGGACAAACAAATGTAAAGTCCTTCGGCCACCAAAACATGACTTGCCATTGACCTGCATCGCGATGATTGGTCGAGGAAAGTGTGGTGAATTCTTTTCCTTCTTCAAGGCTGACAACCGCTTTTTTTGTCCAGTTTGGAAAAACACTTCCAACAGAAATAATTTTGTTCATGGTTTTAGGTTTTAAGTAGTTTTTATTGATTAGATTTTGCGAAATGGCTTTTAAGAAACCAATTCAATTTTTCATGTTCCTGGAGTATCCGGGTCAGGAAATCTTCTGTGCCGGGATCTTTCAATTCTTCTGCTAATTCAATTCCTTTTTTAATCAACCCGATTAAATTTTCGGTGGATTGCATTAATGTGGTAATGATCAGGTCTTCATTCATCAGGGCTTCCTCCGGGAGGTGGATCAATGACGATTTTTGGTATTCTGAAAATGAAGCATGTGCTATACCTCCAATCATTTTATTCCGTTCAGCAATTTCATCGATTCGGGAGTTGGACTCGTTATACAATTCTCCCAGCCATTCATGCATTGGTTTAAAATGGAAAGAGATCAGGTTCCAATGTGCATTTCTGATTTGTAATGCAAAAGCCGATTCAGTGGCTAGAAGGATATTCAGGTAGCTGTTAAGATTTGTCGTTTTCATATTGATGATTATTAGTTTTTGCATTACAAATGTCCACCGTTTTTGGTTATAAGAAAAATTGATTAATTTTATGGATGTATAGATTTTGATTATATGACAATAATTCAACTGGAATACTTTATTGCAATTGCTGATACTCAGAGTTTTTCACTGGCGGCTGATCGCTGTTTTGTTACGCAGCCAACGCTCAGTATGCAGATTAAAAAGCTGGAGGAAGAGCTGGAAGTGGTTTTGTTCGACAGGAATGTGAGTCCTGTTCAACTCACGGAACTGGGTCAGCAACTTTTGCCCAAAGCACGACGAATCGTTCAGGAATCGAAATCGCTGCACGAATTTGTAAAGGATGAAAAGGGAATAATAAAAGGCGATTTAACGATTGGAATCATACCCACTTTAGCGCCCTATTTATTGCCACTGTTTATCGGGAAATTCATGAAAAAGTTTCCGATGGTCAACATCCACATAACTGAATTTACCACTGAGGAAATTATCCACCGGATAAAGGAAAGTCAACTGGATTGCGGAATATTGGCAAGTCCTTTGCATGAAAAAGGAATTTTGGAAAAGCCGGTATTCTATGAGCGCTTTGTTGCTTATTTATCGCCGCAACATCCGCTTCTTAAGAAAAAAGTGTTGGATGCATCTGATCTGGATACGGATGAGACCTGGATTTTGCATGAAGGACATTGTTTCCGAAATCAGGTAATGAATTTTTGTAAGTTCAGGAAGAGTGGACAGCATGCGCGTTTGCATTATGAATCCGGAAGTATTCAGACATTGAAAAAATTGGTGGAGACAGAAAAGGGTTTAACCGTTATGCCCGAGTTAGCTATTCGTGAATTTACTGCACACGAAATGAAGATGCTTCGCTATTTCCGAGCACCGGAACCCGTTAGAGAAATAGCGGTGGTGTGTAGTCAATATCCCGTAAAAGAAAAAATGATTGATCGCCTGGCAGAAGAAATTGCACATGCGGTTCCAGAGAAATGGAGAAAAAAGGAAAAAAACAAAGTGGTTGATATTTAATCAATCCTTCATTTTTCTTACGATATAAAATGTTGCAAAGGGAAGCAAACTGGCAAGATAAGCTTGCGTGGTAAAGGTCCGATTCCATTTTTTTTCTTGTGCTACCAGGTAGGTTAAAATGATATAACTTATAAATAGAATTCCGTGAATCATCCCTGTAATTTGTACAGCAATCGGTTGATTCCATATGTATTTTAATGGCATGGCAATACCTAATAGAATCAGATAGGACCATCCTTCCAGGTGAGCGGTAATCCGGAATAGCTTTTCCATTATTTCGATTTTTTTTGTTCTTCTTTTTTCCGCTCTTTTTCTTCGCGTTCTTTTTCCTGTTCTTTCAGATAAAGACTATCTATAATTTCCTGCAATTCATCAATCGTGCTGATGCGGTTGATCATTCCGATTAAACGTTGACGAGTGAATTCGAGTCGTGACATCCTGCTTAATTTGATTTTAAAATTTCCGGGTATTCATGAATGACTTTCTGCTGATCATTGATTCCGAACTGAATCATTTTTTTAGCGAGATCATTTCCATGAATGGCGCGGTATTTTCTGAATAATCCCATACGGTTAAAAAAACGAAGAATAGCCAGACTCCTTTTTTCTTTAGAACGATATTCTTTGCGGTCGCCTTTTAATGAACCGGGACGTAAAATATGAATGGAGGGGATTGAAAGACGGAGAATTTGTTCATCCAGATCACCTTTCATTTTCATATAAAAAAAGCGGGAGTTTTTGTTGGCTCCCATCGAAGAGATTAATACATAAACCGGGACCTTATTCCTTTCGCAAGCCTGCGCAAATTGAAGTTGATAGGTATGGTCAATTTTCCATTGTTTTTCTTTAGAACCTGCAGTAGATAGGGTAGTGCCAAAGGCTGAATAAGCAATGTCTCCGCTAACCTCCTTTTGCCATGATTCAGGCTGGTTAAAGTCAACCACAAACTCTACCAGTTTGGGATGATTCATGGATAATGATTTCCTGACGAAAATTTTTACCGTTTTATATTCCGGATGTTCCAGAAGTTGATGCAGTAAATAATTTCCGGTCATTCCACTTGCACCAAGAAGCAAAGCCGTTTTCATTGCTGGGCATAATTTCGTTCACCAAAAATTTTGCTGCCAACCCGTATCATGGTACTTCCTTCTTCAATAGCCAATAAATAATCGCCACTCATACCCATAGAGATAATGGAAATAGTTTCTTTAATGGATTTCAATTGTTCAAATGTCCTTTTCAATCCCTGAAACTCCGATTTTATTTTTTGGATATCATCTGTATTTGATGCCATTCCCATCACACCGGTGATGTTTACGTTGTTTAATGCTTGAAAAGCATCGCTCTTTAGTAATGTTATCGCCTCTTCTTCCGAGAGTCCGAATTTACTTTCTTCCGAAGCGATATAGATTTGCAACAAACAAGGAATAATACGATTGTTTTTTTTCGCTTGTTTATCGATCTCCTGCAGCAATTTTAAACTATCTACGCCATGAATTAAATGGACAAAAGGAGCAATGTATTTTACTTTGTTACTTTGTAAATGTCCAATAGCGTGCCAACGGATATCTTTTGGCAGCAATTCTGCTTTTGCACAAAGTTCCTGAATGTAATTCTCTCCAAAATCGCGCTGGCCCGCCGCATAGGCTTCCATGATTTCTTCGTTCGATTTGGTTTTGGATACTGCAATCAATGTTACATATTCCGGAATTTCGCTTTTGATTTTAGAAATATGTTCAGCAATTTTCGACATGTACAAATCGATTTTATTTACCCCTTCCAGCGAATGGGTCAAGTTGTGATTCTTTATTCTTCCAATCCCTGAATAACCAAACCACTTCTTAATTTCGGTTCAATCCAGGTAGTTTTGGGAGGCATAATGTTATGCGTATCTGCAATTTCTTTTAGCTGCTCAACTTTTACGGGAAACAAAGCAAATGCAACTTTACGTTTTTCTTCATCCACTTTTTTCTGAAGTGCATCCATACCTCTTAATCCGCCCACGAATTCAATGCGTGAATCAGTTTTTAAATCGTGTACGCCAAGGATGGGAGAAAGGATATTGTCCGTTAAAATTTGAGCATCCAGATTTCCCACTGGATCTTTCGGATTAAAACTTCCTTTGCGGGCATTCAGAATGTACCAGTTTCCATCGAGATACATCGTAAACTGATGAATCTTTTTGGGTTTAATCTGATGTTTGCCATGAAGTTTGATTTCAAATTTATCTTCCAGTTTCTTTAAAAATTCAGAAGTGGATAATCCATTTAAATCTTTCACCACACGATTGAAATCGTAAATGTTCAATTGACTTTCACTGATGAAAAAAGCCATGCAGTAATTGAACATTTCTTTGCCGGAGTATTTTTTTAATTTTTTCCGTTTGTCCTTCGCCAGCAATGCAGAAGAAGCACTACGGTGATGTCCGTCCGCAATATAAACGGCAGGAATTTTCAAAAATGCATCAGAAATTAGTTTAATATCCGATTTGTCCTCTACCACCCATAAAAAATGAGTGACGTGATCGGTAGTTGCAAATTCATATTCCGCACGGAGCAAAGTGTATTTCTTTAGGACTTTATCTACTGTTTTATTATCGGCGTAGGACAATAAAACGGGTTCTGCATTAAATCCGCAAACATCCAGGTAGTTTTTAAAGACCTCTTCGCGTTTTGTTAACGTTTGTTCATGGATTTTTATCACGCCATTCAGATAATCATCCACAGAAGCTCCTGCAATTATTCCGGTGTATTCAAATCCATCTTTCTGCTGGCGATAGATATATAAACAGTCTTTTTTATCCTGAATTAAAATCCCCTTTTTGCGGAATTCATTAAAACTCTTTTTTACCAGTTTAAAGCGCTCGGTGGTATTCGGACGAGTACTTGCTTTTTGTCCAAACTCCGGTAATATCACATGCATGAAGGTATAGGGATTCTCCTCCAGTTTTGCATTGAGAATACGAGGTTTGTACAAATTGACAGCACGTGACGCAACCAAATGCGCTTTATCACGGGTGGGACGAATTCCCTTAAAGGGATGAATAACCGCCATGGTGATTTATTTCGAGTAAAACGAAATGATTTTATCTGCGATCTCAATTCCGATTCGGTCCTGCGCTTCAACTGTTGCAGCTCCGATATGCGGGGTTAAAGAGATTTTTGGATGAACTAATAAATCCTGGCGTGGAGTAGGTTCGTTTTCGAAAACATCAAGCGCAGCATGTGCAATTTTTCCTGCATCTAATCCTGCAATTAAATCATCTTCATTAATCACACCGCCACGAGCCGTATTTACCAGGCAAACCCCATCTTTCATTTTGGCAATCTCCGCAGCTTTTATCACTGCAGATCCATCTTTTTGTTTTGGAACATGCAAGGTGATAAAGTCAGATTGAGATAAGAGTTCATCCATTGAAGAACTTTTTACGGCAACTTTTACTTTACCGTGACCATGAATTTCAATTTCAATCTGCGCTTCAGTAACAAAAGGATCATGCGCGATTACTTTCATTCCGCATCCCAGAGCATAAGAAGCAACGGCCTGACCAATTCTTCCGAATCCGATAATTCCGATTGTTTTACCTCTCAACTCAATTCCTTTTGCATATTTCTTTTTGAGTTTCTCAAATTCACTTACACCGTTAGCAGGCATATTGCGGTTCGAATCGTAAATGAAACGAGCCATGGCAAACAGGTGAGAAAAAACCAATTCTGCCACCGATTGTGAAGAAGCGCCTGGGGTATTAAATACATCAATTCCTTTTTCGCGACCGTAAGCCACATCAATATTATCCATTCCTACACCACCGCGACCAATCATTTTTAAACCGGGACAAGCATCGATCACTTCTTTTCGAACCGTAGTAGCAGAACGAACTAATACTACTTCATAGCCTTGTTCATTGATGGCTTTGGCCAATTGATCTTGAGCTACTTTTTCAGTTACTACCGTAAAACCGGCTTTTTCAAGAAGGATTTGTCCGGATTTGTCAATACCGTCGTTGGCGAGGATTTTTTTCATGAGGATAATTTTTACCAAAAGTAAAAATTCGAACGAAAAAAGTCCCCCGAAATGCGTGAAATAAAACCGGGTGGATTAATTATTTAATCGTGCAATTTGGATTTGGAGGTATTGAAGCCTCATATAGACCTGATAGTCATCAAAACAATAACGATTGGCATTAGCCAAAATCATTTTTCGGTGTTGACTCCCCATGTTAATCCAATCTTCCATGCTAATTCTGATTTTACCTGCCTTGTATTTACGTATTTCGGCAAGTCGAGCATCAATATCCACTGGAGGTCCTTGCATGACTTCAGCTTTTGAATTATAAGTGGGATAGATGACCTCTTTCTGTCCGGGTTTTTGTTGTGGATGAACAAAGCTTTGGTTTTGATTTGAATTGGATGGTGCGTTAGTCCCCCTTTGAGTTCCCGAAGAATAATAAGTTGGATTTTTTCGATTAGATGGCATTGGGCTTCTATACTGTTGAGAAGGCACCTTGGCAGGTTTAGAATATGCATTGTTTTTTCCTGTCACATTGGGTTTCCCGTTTTGTTGTGAAAATACCATGCTGCCTAAAAAAATAAAACCGATTGTGAAATAACGTTTCATATTCTTGTTTTCAGGAATTTACAAAGACGAGCATTAAAAAGCAAAACGCTACCAATGAAAAAGCCCCTAAATAGGTTTAGAGGCTTTTCAGTTGTAGAATTTAAATGACGATTAATCTTTTTGCAGGAATGGATATCTGTAATCCACCGGCGGAACAAAGGTTTCTTTGATGGTGCGTGGAGAAACCCAGCGCAACAAATTAATCATTGAACCGGCTTTATCGTTGGTTCCTGAACCGCGGGCACCACCAAATGGTTGTTGTCCCACAACTGCTCCTGTTGGTTTATCGTTGATATAAAAATTCCCTGCAGCATTTCTTAATTCGCGTGTGGCGTACTCGGCCGCATAACGATCGTTCGAGAATATGCTTCCGGTTAACGCATAAATGGAAGTTGAATCCACCAAACGAATGGTTTCTTTGAATTTTTCTGCCGGATAAACATAAACTGTTAAAACAGGACCAAATAACTCTTCACACATGGTGACGTAGCCAGGGTCTTTGGTAAGGATAACAGTAGGTTCAATAAAGTAACCCACTTTTTTATCGCATTTACCGCCGGCAATAATTTCAACTTTTTTATCCTTTTTCGCATTGAGAATATAACCTGCGAGTTTGTCGAACGATTTTTCATCAATCACTGCATTAACGAAATTGGTGAAATCTTCCGTTCCACCCATTTTCATACTTTTTAAATCAGCAATTAATAATTTTTTTACCTCCGGCCAGATGTTGGAAGGAATATAGGCGCGTGAAGCAGCAGAGCATTTTTGTCCCTGGAATTCAAAAGCACCTCTCGACATAGCCGTTGCCACTTCTGCAGGATCTGCACTGCTATGTGCAAGAATGAAATCCTTACCTCCGGTTTCGCCAACAATGCGCGGGTAACTTTTGTATTTGTGAATGTTATTCCCAATGGTTTGCCAGATATTTTGGAATACTTCGGTACTACCTGTAAAGTGAATTCCAGCAAAATCGCGGTGGTTAAAAATGACGTCAGCTGCTTCTGGTCCGCTAGGATAAATCAAATTAATCACACCATCCGGTAATCCGGCCTTCATGAAAATTTCCATCAATACGTTGGCCGAATAAACCTGCGTATTCGAAGGTTTCCATACTACGGTGTTCCCCATCATAGCAGCAGATGTTGGTAAGTTTCCTGCAATTGCCGTGAAATTAAACGGCGTTAATGCGTAAACAAATCCTTCGAGCGGACGCCATTCCAACCGGTTCCACATTCCCGGTAAAGAATCGGGTTGCTGCGCATAAATCTCGGTCATGTATTGCACATTAAAGCGCAAAAAATCGATGATTTCACATGCTGCATCAATTTCGGCCTGATAGGCATTTTTCGATTGACCAAGCATGGTTGCCGCATTGAGCTTTGCACGGTAGGGCCCCGCAATTAAATCGGCGGCCTTTAAAAAGATACTTGCACGGTGTTCCCATGCCAGGTCTTCCCACTGTGCTTTAGCTTTTAAAGCGGCATCTATAGCTTGTTTGATGTGTTTTTTCTCGGATTTGTGGTAGAATCCCAACGTATGTTTATGATCATGCGGAGGAGCAATACGGGCTTTATCCCCACTTCTAACTTCCTTACCGCCAATGTACATGGGGATATCCACTTTCACTGCACGGAGTGATTTTAATGCAGCTTGAAGTTCTTTACGTTCCGGACTTCCGGGAGCGTAATTTTTTACCGGTTCGTTTTTGGCAACGGGTACTTTATAAATTCCTTTTGGCATAATCTGTTGAATTGGTTTCCAAATTTAATCAAAACATTTACCTGCGGATGTGATTCTACTCACATATTGTATTTAGATTAGCAAACCAAATGAAAACCATGAAGGGAATTACCTCCATTCTGTTGTTTTGCCTGTTGATTCCATTTTCCGGCATTTCCCAAACGAAGGAATTGGATTCACTCAATGCGATATTTCCGGCCTCCAAAGGCAAGGACCGGGTCGATATTCAGATTTCTATAGCCCGGAAGGTGTATAAAACCGATAAGGAAAAATCGGAATCTTACTTTAAAGAAGCAGAGGCACTGGCGCGTTCCATCAATTACAAAGAAGGGATAATCGATGCGGTTTATTACAGTCACCGTTCCAAAGATTTAGCTAAAGATTATACCAATGCTTTACCCGGATATAAATCCGCTTTAAAAATGGCGCAGGATTTAGGGGATCGCAAACGAATTGCCATGTGTTATTTGGCGATAGGAAAAATTCATGGCCGGATGAACCATTATATGGAGGACATTCTCACAATGGATGAAGCTTTGGCCTGGGTGAAAAATGATGAGTATGAATTCAGAGGTGATTTCCATGCTGAAAAGGGATTCGCGCTTTTTTACACGGGTGATTATACAAAAGCAAAATATAATTTCGAAGAAGCCTATACCATGCGGATAAAATCCGGTAATGAAGCAGATGCAGCCGGTGTGTATATGAATTTGGGGGTAATGACCTACCGTATGGGGAAAGCGGAAGAATCATTGCCTTATTATCAGGTCGCCCTAAAATCATTCAAAAAACAAAAGGATACAGTGAATATCGGTCACGCATTGGTCAACATTGCGATGTCGGAATACGCCATGGGGAAAATTGATGATGCTACGCGTGATTATCAGCGTGCGGGGGAAATGTATCTGGCCATTAACGACAGAAGAAATTTCACCTATGTCCTCAGCAACATCACCAATTTATACATCGATCAGGGTCAATACGGCAAAGCCTACCTGGCGCAGATGGATGCATTAAAGCAATATGAAAAAGATGGCGACCGCAAAGGCATTGCAGGAAGTTATGCGGGGATTAGTCAGGTTAACCTGCACATGAAAGATACAGCGAAAGCGCTCGAATACCTCGAAAAGGCAATTGCAATCAACCAGGAGTTAGGTATTTTGAATTCACTGGCCGGTAATCTGGTGGCGAAGGGAAATATTTTATCTGAACGCAAACAATTTACAGAAGCGAATGCCTGCTATCAGCAAGCGATGCTCATCCGTACAAAAAATGGCGACAAAGGTGGGGTAGCGGGTTCGCATTTATCCATCGGAAATAACTTTTACCGTCAGCAACAACTCGATTCGGCTGTGAACCGTTTTACCACGGCATTAAATATTTTTATCGAGCTCGGAGAAAAACAAAATATTGCAGGATTACATTCCAACATCGGAGTGGTTTACTATGAAAAAGGCGATTACAACAAAGCCTTGGAGCATTATGAAAAAGCGTATGAGATTCGTAAGGAATTAGGTTTTTTGCAGGATATCGGAGAAACCTATCTCACTTTTGCCAATGTGTACGACAAACTGGGTAAATACGAGGAAGCGCTAAAGTACCACCGTTTATATTTTAAACAGTGGGACTCCCTGTACAGCGAATCGAATAAACGGACCATTGCAGAAATGCAAACCAAATACGAAACCGATAAAAAGGAAAAAGAAATTGCATTGCTTTCTGCCGAATCTCAAATGAAGGAATATGCATTAGAGAAACAGTTTTCCTTGTTGGAAATGGAACGATTGAAATCGGACAAAGCCAATCAGGAATTAACGCTTGCACAGCAATTAGCGAAGCTTAAGGAGATTCAGCTGGAACAATCGGAAAAGGACAAAGCCATTCAGGCCAAAGAGTTGGAAGATGAAAAACAACGTTCCAAATTGCAAGAGGAAATCAATGCTCAACAGAAAAAAATCACCTCCTATTTTATAGGTGGATTTATTTTTATGTTGATTACCTCACTGATTATTTTCCGTTTTTATCGCCAGAATAGAAAAGCAAAATTGGTTATTACTGAACAGAAAAAAGAAGTAGAAAAACAAAAAGCAGAAGCCGAACTTCAAAAAATAATTGTAGAAGAGAAGAACAAAGAAATTACCGATTCCATTCGTTATGCGCAGCGCCTACAAAATGCTATTCTTCCTCCCATCAATATGTTTGAGAAGATGTTTTCCGATTTCATGGTGCTGTATAAGCCTAAAGATATTGTGGCCGGCGATTTTTATTGGTTAGCTTCTTTCGCTGAGGCAACGGATACCAAAGGTTTGAGCAGGGACGGAGTTTTGTTTGCCGTTGCAGATTGTACGGGTCACGGAGTGCCGGGGGCGATGGTTAGTGTGGTTGGACATAACAGTCTTGAGCGTTGCATCAAGGAATTTAAGTTGAGTTCTCCGGAAAAAATCCTCGATAAACTAAATGATTTGGTAGTTGGCACTTTTTCTAAAAGTGAAGATCAGGTGAGCGACGGAATGGATATTTCACTCTGTGCCATCAGTCAAAAAGATTCAAAAAAAGTATTGGAATATTCCGGTGCAAATAATCCGGTATGGATAGTCAGAAATGGTGAAATCATCGAAATAAAAGCAGATAAACAACCCATCGGACGATTTGATTATCGTCAGCCATTTTCACTCCATGAAGTTGAATTGCAAAAAGATGATGTGATTTATTTGTTCTCGGATGGATTTGCAGATCAGTTTGGCGGACCATCCGGCAAAAAATTCAAATACTCAAAATTGAAAGAAGAATTGATAAAAATCTGTCAGCAGCCTCTGCAAAAACAGCAGCGCCTGTTATCGGAAGTATTTGAAAACTGGAAGGGACAATTAGAGCAAGTGGATGATGTTTGCCTTATTGGTGTGCGCATCGATTAAATGGAATCGAGATTGATCTTTCGTAGGATATCCAGATAAGCTTCTTTTTTTCCTTCGTAAATGGTTGCCTTGCCGTAATTATGCGTAAGCTTCGACTCTTTAATAACCGATTCTGTTTCGGAAACTTTACCTCTTAGCCAGCTTACAAGATCGCGTACTTGTTTTTTGTCCATAGGCTTTGGTTTTTTGGTTCAACAATTCTACGCTGTCTTATCTAAAGAGGTTGCAAAAAAAATCCCTCCTTATTAGGGGAGGGATTCTCAATCAAACAATACACAAAAACAGGAAACTATTTTTTGTGAAAGCTCTCTACCGAGTTATCGTAACACAAGTAATATTCATCGTTGTTTAACGACACTACGTCGATTTCTTTACCGAAACCTTTAATTCTGGCCTGACCAAATTTGTCGTAAATCTCGTAGGCAGTTTCTTTTGAAAAAATTATTTTATTTTTTCCACTTTCAAAATTCCAGCTTGGTTTTTCAACTTCACTAACAACAGTCACCGACTGCGATTGTTCAGTTTTACCTAATGTTCCTTTTTGCGTAACGCGAATTTTATTCTCGCCCGAAATAAGTCCAACTTTAAATGAGTAATTATTCAATTCAGAGGTTCCTTCACCTTGAACTTCACCAACTTTCACCCATTTATTCCATTTGTAAACTTCAATGTTAAATGGTAATGAACCGGATTCATCTTTAGTGCTCCACTTCAACAATCCTTCTTGTGTTACTTCAATGTTTTGAATTTCGAAGGTGGCTTGTGGTTTAAGTACAGTAGGATTTAACACCTTAGGCGCACAACCGTCGCGATACATAATTTGCACCGTAACAGGAGCTCCTTGTACTAATTTCAATTGCGATAAATCAATTTCAAAAGCGGTGGAGTTCACCTCATCTGTGGTGACTTCCCCATTAACACGAACTTCATACGCACAAAACCCTACACCCGAAGAAGAAACGGAATTGGAAACGTAGAGGTTCTTGTTTTGATACTGACCTTCGAGTGTAAGAATGTGTTCGCCTGCCATTGCAGCGTTAAAACACATCAGACCCAGCGCCGATAAACAAAGTGATTTGAACATACTTATTCTCTTTCTGCGGCAAATTTAGTTGATAAATCACCATTTAACCAAAAAAATCGCAATGAAATATTTAATAATAACGACGAATCATCATTTATTATCGATGAATTTTCAAATTTGACTAAATCGGTTAAATTGCAATAAATGATTGATTATTAACTGTTTAAATTTATGAATTTCCCTAAAGAGCTCAGGAATAGGCTTTTTTTAGTGGAAAAGAAAAAAGGTTATTAACAATTTAGAGGCCGAAATCCTGCTGCAGTCGCAGGCGATGTAAATCGGATTGGAGATTGAGATCGGGGAAAAAGCGGCGAAAATAGGCTTCATAGTGATGATCATTTTCTTCCAAATCTTCCATTGCGAGCTCCATTCCTGAATAAAAACCGGTTCTGCGCGACATCCGTTCGAGTATTGAACTGATTCCTTCACGCGTGACATAAGAGCCCAGCCAATCCTGACGAATCATGTAGGGTATAAACAAACGCGATTTTTCGGGCAGCGAATCAAAATGAAGATCAAGAATGGAATATGTTTCATCGGCGAATTCACGGAGACTAAGAGCCGGGTGATGTTCTTCCCACAAGCGCGCAAGATAATGATCGAAATACACATCAGAAACTACACCGGCGTATTTACCGAAGCGTGGTCGCAGCAAGATTTTAATTTCATCCACCACCGGGTGATGGTCGGTATAATCATCTATGAAGCGATGAAGTTGAATGCCTACCTGAATCTTTTCGGGATAATTTTTCCAGGCCGATCCTTTTACTGAATCAGCAATAAGGTTTCCGATCCGAATTTGCGGATCATCGCCAGATAAAAATGCATGTGCCAGAAAATTCATTCCTTTTATAAACGAAAATGTCCACTGGTCCTAAAGCAATAACCCTTAAGTGAATTACACGTACCTTTAACAAAAATAAGCAAAGATTTGCGTCGAAAGCAATTAGCATATTGGGTCGCTCAATTTTCCGGATGGGGATTGTATCTCTTCATCAGCGGATTTAGTTCTTATTTGAATAATGAATTGAGTCGTCCCGTTTTAATTGGTTTTACTGCCATTTTTCTCAGCGGTATTTTGTTGTCGCACCTCTACAGAAATTTTATTGTTCGTATTGGCTGGTTAAAATTCACGCCTATTAAAGCATTAATTCCTGTCGCCTTTTCTGCGGCACTGCTTTCGCTGGTGATGGGTTTGCTGCAATTAACCTATTCTTCATTTATCATTGGCAGAACAGGTGTTTTTTCATCGCTGGATCCTTCCAATGCCTTTCTGATTTGGCTCAACTGGTGGGTGATTTTTATGGTGTGGTCGGTCATTTATTTTGCCTTCCATTTTTTTGAAAAATCGCGCGACGAAGAAATTAAAAATCTGCGCCTGGAAGCAATGCGTACAGAGGTGGAATTAAATAATCTGAAAGCACAGCTCAATCCGCATTTCATGTTCAATGCCATGAACTCCATTCGTGCCTTGGTGGATGAAGATCCCATCATTGCCAAAGAGAGTATCACCAAACTTTCCAATATTCTTCGTAACACGCTTTTGATGGGACGAAAAAAGTTTGTGACGGTAGAGGAGGAATTGCAGCTGATTGAAGATTATTTAAAACTGGAAAGTATCCGTTATGAGGAACGATTGAAAGTTGAATTGGTCATCGATTCTTCCTGCTCCGCATTTCTCATTCCACCTTTAATGGTGCAAACACTGGTGGAAAATTCAATTAAACACGGGATTTCCAAATTACCGGGTGGTGGACTATTGCGGTTGGAAATTCGTCGTAATCAGGATATGCTCGAAATAGTGGTGGAGAACACCGGTAAACTTGCCAATGGCGTGAGTGGATCAACCGGAATCGGTATTGAAAATACCAAACAACGATTGCAATTATTGTACGAGGGAAAATCCCATTTTTCACTTCGTGAATTGCAGGATAAAGTTGTAGCAGAAATTAAATTACCTGTCAGAAATAATTTGTAACGCTAAAACCGTTGAAAGATGAAAGCTATTATTATTGATGATGAACGCCTCGCTCGTAAAGAGTTGAGATCTTTATTGAATAAATTTCACGAAATAGAAATTGTGGATGAATGTGCCAATGCTGATGAAGCGCTGGTGAGTATCGATAATCATCATCCTGATTTATTGTTTCTCGATATTCAAATGCCGGGTATGAATGGATTTGAAATGCTGAATCAACTCGACCGTGTACCCAAAGTAATTTTCGTAACGGCTTACGACGATTATGCCATTCGTGCTTTCGAAGTGAATGCACTGGATTATTTATTAAAGCCCGTTAACCCCGAACGTTTGGAGGAAGCGATTAATAAAGTATCACGACAAAAATCTTCGTTTGTAGCAGCGCCTGTAGATGAAGAACCGCTAAAGAAATTGTCGGAAAATGATCAGATTTTTCTGAAGGACGGAGAAAAATGTTGGTTCACTTCACTGAAGGATGTACGCATGTTTGAATCGGAAGGAAATTATGTGCGTGTCTATTTTAACGAGTATAAACCACTTGTATTAAAAAGTCTGAATAGTTTGGAGGACCGTCTGGATCCGAAAGTGTTTTTCAGGGCCAATCGTAAATTTATCATCAACCTGAAATGGGTTACGGGAATTGAAAATTGGTTCAATGGCGGATTGCAAGTCCAATTGCGGGGTGGCGAAAAAATCGAGATTTCCCGTCGCCAGGCAGCCCGTTTTCGCGATCTAATGAGTTTATAAGTGACTTCTGGTCGAAAATGCAGCTTGGTTTGGTCTGCCGAAACCCTGCATTAGTAGAAAATTCAAAAGCACCGATTTGATTTTCCGTAAATTAGAGGTGTAATCATATTTGCTATGGATTTATTACAAATTGAGGCTACCGAGAAAACTCCCTTTGTGAAGTTTGACCCCAAGACCGGGGAATTTGAAATGAGTGGAAAAGCAATTCCTCAAGATGCTGAAGCATTTTTTAGTCCAATCCTTGAGTGGATGGACGAATACGTAAGCACTGTAGATCGTGCAACCCATGTTCGCATTGATCTCGAATACTTCAATATTTCATCCTCGAAGCGCATTCTGTTTTTATTGTACAAACTCAATGAGATTGTAGATAAAAGCATGCCCGTTTCCGTTTCGTGGTATTATGCCGATTCCGACGATGATATGAAGGAGGTTGGTCAAGATTTTGCATTCATGGTACGCGTTCCGTTTAAGTTCGTGTCCTATGCTCGCAATGCGCGCCTGATGGCTACGGCTTGATAACGTTTTGGTTGGTTAGGTTATAAAACAGCGGCTCCATGCCGCTGTTTTTTTTTAGATTGCAGTGGTATGGACATCTGGAAACATCATCTTAGTGCCAATAAATGGAAATGGACAATTGGCATCCTGCTGTTTATTTTTTCGCTGCTATTATTTAACCGGGTTTTGATTGTTGTTTCGGGTCAGCCGGGTATTCCATTTAACGATCCACTTTTTCCCTTTTTCAAAGCAATAGATGTTTCGGTCATCATTTTTTCATTCACCTACGGATCGCTGTTGTTGTACATGATTTTTAACCGGTCAAATCCTGATCAATACCTGCGGTTTATTTATCTCTACGCTGCCATTGTTTTATTGCGAAGTGCAACAGTTTTCCTTTTACCACTCGCTGAACCACCGGGCAACATTCATTTGGTAGATCCGGTTTTAAATTCAGTTTTTTACCCGGGGGGATATTCCTCGCGCGATTTGTTTTTTTCCGGCCACGCAGCAAGTATTTTTTTGATGTTTTTTTTAGCAAAGGAAAAGAGACAGCGACCCCTTTTTTTAGGAATGGCTATAGCTGTTTCCGTTTTGGTTGTGGCACAAAAAGTCCATTATACATTGGATGTTCTGGCAGCTCCGTTTTTTGTTTGGATGATTCTTTATTTCAATCGCCGTTTTAAACTCATTTAATTAATCCATCTCTTCGCATCAGTTCAATTTTTAATGCAGCAGCAACGGTTAAGCTGTCGGTAATTTTTCCTTCGAGAACTTCTTTTAAAAAATCATCGAACGGAATTTTTCGGATTTGAAGTTCTTCCGAATTTTCCGGCATCGGTTTTCCAAAGCTTAATTTTCGGGCTAAGAAAATAACGGCATGTTCGTCGGTGGCCGAATTACTCAAATCCATTCGAAGAATTTCTGTCCATTCTTCCGCCTTAATTCCCGTTTCCTCTTCCAGCTCACGTTGGGCCGACAAGATTTCGGGTTCCGATTTGGGGCCGCCTCCTTCGGGTATTTCCCAGCTGTATTTCCTGTGGGGATAACGGTATTGACCAACCAGCCAGGTATTCATGTCCTCATCCAAAACAATAATTCCAATGGCAATATTCCGGAACTCCACTACACCATAGATACCTGGATCTCCACCGGGGTGAATCACTTCGTTATGGTGAATCCGAATCCATTTGTTTTCGTAGGCGAGGCGGGACGATATGGTGGTCCAGGGATTTTTTGTTTCCATGGGTTTCTTTTTTTATAAAAGTAATTGGTTATCTTTAAGTCCCCTAACCAATTAAAACAAAATCGTCATGGGAAAAGGTGATAAAAAATCAACAAAAGGTAAACGTTGGAGAGGTTCATACGGGAATACTCGTCCCTCCAAAGTAAAAAAAGTTACAGCTGCAGCCTCTGCGCCAAAAGCGAAAAAGGCTCCCGCTAAAAAGGCTAAAAAAGCTGAATAATAAAAAATCCCTCTTAAGAGGGATTTTTTTTTGAAGAATAGCGAGATTTGCATGGCAATGCACAAGGATTTTCATATTGGCGATAAGGTTTCCTTTTTAAATGAAGATGGAAATGGAGAGATAATTTCCTTCCCCACCAAAGGGAAAGCATTGGTGTTAACGGAGGTTGGACTCGAAATTGAATATCCGGTTAAATACCTCGTGCATTTGTCCGACTTCGAAGAATACGATTTAAGTCACACCGAAGAAAACCGCTTTATCAAAGCGAAACTTCAGGATGCCAAACCAAAAAAATCGAAAAAGACGGCACCCAAATTACGGGTGATGGAAACCGATCTTCATATTTACAACCTGGTCGACGATCACCGCCATTTAAGTAATGGTGATATGTTGCGCATTCAGTTAAATCATTTTAAAAACAAAATGAATGAGGCGCGCAAAAAGGGGATGGATAAGCTCATTATCATTCATGGAGTAGGCGAGGGCGTACTCCGTTCCGAAATCCGTCACGCTCTCCGCAATTACGAATTCATTGAATTTCTCGATGCAGATTATTCCAAATATGGATCCGGAGCTACAGAAGTTCGTTTTTTCCGCGAAAAATAATTCCGTTAAGGTAGAACAATCTCTTTCCAATTTCGGCTTACGGCTGCAAAGTATCCTAAAGCACCATTCGAAATATTGCTTGGAGGATTACTCGGTGGAGAATCAAATGGTCCGCCTGTATTTTGTGTTTGCGTTGCAACAGCGTTCAGGTAAGTGAAATAATCTAAATCCAGACATTGAATTTCTACACGTGCCGTATCTCCGGTTTGGTAATTAAAAGGTACCTGCGCAATAATGTAATTACCCTGTACCTGTTCATCGTCGGTAACAAAATATTTAAACGGATCTGTTTGCAGGGTATCGTTTTTATAGAATAGAAAACGATAATAGTCAACAGTAGCTCCATTATCCTGCGCGTTTAAAATCACATTATATCCTTCATCGATAAATGCCGATTGTTGATTGTAAATGGTGGTGATGGTATCCAGCATCATTTTATTAGCAGGAATGGTGGAATTGGCCGTAAACGATGTCCCGTTATACAATACGAGCAGGGAGTAGGTTCTTCCAAGAACACCCTGACGATTTCCTATGGTTTGATATATACCATTGCTCGTGTGGTAGAGTGTATCCACGTTGCCGGTATTGTCACTGATATAAACTTCTGCATTGCTAACGCCGGGATTATTGGCATCGAAATACGGAGCCAGTAAGGTTAATTTAACCTGAAAAGGTTCAACATTATCGGTAATCAATGCTTCTACTACCAGTTTAGGTTCGGAAGTTGTTAATTCGATTTCTACCACCTCGGTGCAGGAGGAAAGCAGAAGTACAAAAGCTGAAAAAAGAAAAGTAATTTTTTTCATGACTTAAAATTTGAAATTCCAGGTGATGGAAGGAATGATTTTAAACAGTGTAGTTTTAACCGCTTCGGTTTGTCCGGTTGGATTTCCATTTTCATCCGTTTTCTCACGGAAGGTGATGGAAAATGCATTGGCGCGGTTGTAAATATTGTAAATGGAAAAGTTCCATGAGCTTTCAAATTTTCTTCCTTCTTTTTTCTTACCATCAAGCGTAAAGGAAATATCAGCCCGGTGGTAATTGGGCATGCGGTAATTGTTTCGCGAAGGATAATAGGCTAAAATATTACCATCGTATTCGTATCGTCCGCCAGGGAAAGTAATAGCATTACCAGTTGCAAAAACCCAGGTGGCACTGAGTGATGCACGTTTGTTGATTTGCCAGGTTCCCACTACGGAAATATTATGTCTGCGGTCGTTTTTTACGGGATAAGGATCGTTGTTGTTGATGCCATTTACCTGACGCATGGTTTTCGCCAGGGTGTAACTGATCCATCCTGTAATTTTACCTTCTGTTTTTTGTACGAGTAATTCGGTTCCGTAGGACCACCCTTTTCCAAATAGCAGTTCACGTTCAATTACCGGATTAAATTGAATATCGGCATTGTCGCGGTAATCAATTTGGTTGGCCATCCATTTGTGATAAACTTCCAATGAAGCTTCCCATCCTTTTTTGAAATTTCTGAAATATCCAACAGCAATCTGGTCGCTAATCTGCGGACGAATATGTATTCCACTTGGCATCCATAAATCGGTTGGAAGCGTGGTGGCCGAATTCGAAATCTGATGCAGGAATTGATAGGTGTGATCGTAGCTGGCTTTTAACGATGCATTTTCACTGAGTGAATACGAGGCAGCAAAACGAGGTTCTGGTCCAACATACGATTTTATCAGATCTCCCTTGGCGTATTCGGTAGTATCGGTAATATCGTAATTGTTTACATCGCTGAATGTGTACTCGGTGGTTGAGCCGATGACATTAAACAAGGTTAAGCGCAGTCCATATCTGATATTGAAACGAGGATTGAATTCGTATTTATGATCATAATAAACCGACGATTCAATAGCGTTCTTTTTGGGTAATTCCGACACATTAAAAATGGAAGTACTGCGGATAGGTTCAAATCTTCCCGGTTGGAATTTGTGATAAACCGAAGCTACTCCAAAATAAATGGTACTGTTTGGTTTGGGGTAATAGGACCAATCCGCTTTTACACCGTAATCATCAATTCCCGATACCAATTGAAAATTCTGTGTTTCGGATAAATCAATCTGAATTCCGTAATCGAAATTGGAATAGATGGCGGTGATGTTACTGAATAATTTCGGGTTGTAAATATGGTTCCAGCGTAAAGTAGCGGTTGCATTTCCCCAATCGAAACCAAATAAACCTGCTAGTGAAAGCACATCGCGACCAAAATATCCTGATACAAACAAACGATCTTTTTCTCCCAGGCGATAATTTCCTTTTGCATTAAAATCATAAAAATAAAGTTTGTTATCCCGCAAATCTTTATTCGGTGCGAGCTTTAAAAATACATCGGCATAGGTTCTTCTTCCGCTCACAATAAATGATCCTTTTTCTTTTAATATTGGCGATTCAAGTGTGAGTCGGCTTGAAATTGTTCCCAAACCTCCGGTTCCTGCAAATCGTTTGGAATTTCCGTCTTTCATGCGGACATCAATCAATGAGGCTAATCGTCCGCCATACTTAGCAGGGATCCCTCCCTTGTATACATCAAGATCTTTTACGGCATCCGGATTAAATACCGAGAAGAATCCGAATAAATGGGACGCATTATACACGGTTGCTTCATCCAATAAAATCAGATTTTGATCATTGGCACCTCCGCGGACATTAAATCCGGCATTTCCTTCACCGGCACTTTGAATACCCGGTAATAGTTGAATGGTTTTTAGCATGTCTACTTCACCAAACAATGCCGGTAATTTTTTTGCTGTAGCCACATCCATTTTTACAACGCTGATTTGTTTATCCTGCGGTGTTTCTATTTTCTTATCCTCAATACTGATTTCTTCCAGTTGCACACTGGAGACACTTAATTCAATATCGATTTTCTGATTGCTTTGAAGCTGGACTTCCTTTTCTACCGTAGCATAACCTACAAAACTATAGGCAAGGTGATAAGTTCCTGCAGGTAGTGTAAGGGAGTAAAATCCATAAGCGTTGGTTATGGTACCGGTACCCAGTTCTTTCACCAGAATACTCGATCCAATAATTTCTTCTCCGTTACCGGCATCTTTTACTGAACCCGAAATAGTGAATTTTTGTTGCGCGTTTAATTGGGAAAAACCCAAAATAAAAATCAACGATGTAAATAAAGTCCTCATTCTTTAATTATATGCAGCAAAGCTAAGTTTAAGCTTTTTCGTTTCCTTACCAGTAATCATTCTATTTGGCCATTCAGCAAAAAAAGCAAGAGTACGACGCTTCAGCCGCGCTTTTGTTACAGAATGGGTTAATGTTCTATTAAAATTTTTCCTCCAAGCGAAGAATTTTCATTCATAACTCTCAGGAAGTAGATACCTGCAGCTATGGATGAAAGATCCAATTGCACCTGATTGGATGGCATCACACGAGTGCTGAGAATACATTTACCATCGGGCGACCAAAGTTCAACAACTGAAGCATTGAAATTGTTCGGTAAAGCAATTAAAACCTGATTGGAGGCAGGATTCGGGTAAATATGCAGTGAAGCATCCGGACTTAAATCCTCTGTTCCTACATTGGCGGCAATATTGATGTCGTCCAGAAATAAATTATTTCCACCCCCAGAGGTAAAGACAAATTTTACCATGAAATCGGGTCCGATATAAGCGTTACTGATATTGGTAACTGTAGCATAAGCCCAATCTGCCTGCGTAGAGGGGAAATAGGGATTGGCTTGTGGTGCAACACTGCTAAGAGAACTTGAATTCATTGTTTTTCGAACGGTCCAGCTTAAACCACAATCATTCGAAACCCATACTTTCAAAAAATCAGTGGAGGCTAAACTGTCCTTTTTCGCAAATGCATAGCGAAAGGATAATTGCAAAGAAGGAAATCCACTGGTGTTGATGGGGACAGAAATTAATTCGTCGTCGAGATTCTCATTCGTGTTATAATTATCAAACATAACACATTGTGTTCCGCTATAACCGCCAAGGGTATAAAGTGTAAATGCGGCATCTTGCTGCGGATTATTAATGACCCAATTATTATCGGGAATTCCACTCGTGTAATCGAAGGATTCTAGAAGTGGACCGGGATTTCCGGGATTGGGTAACACAGTAATATAGTCGGTTATGCTTGTGCTCACTGTGGACAAGCCATTTCCTGCACTAAGAGAAACGGTATACGTGCCGGGAACCGCGTAACTCACCGTTACCACCGAATCGGTTAATGAAGATGCATTTCCTCCGCTAAAGGTCCAGTTACGTTGCGTTACACCGTGATAGGAGTTGTCGGTAAACGTGATGGATTGATTGACACACACAATGGTTTTGTTGGCCGAAAATTCTGCTGCACATAAAGAGGATGTTCCATCGGTACCGGTAGCAATGAGATTGGCGGGCGACCATAAATTATTTCTGCCTGCAATACCTGAATTTAAACAGGCATGCATTCTTGTTTTTTGTCCGGGCGTAAACATTCTTCCACAGTAGGAATAATCCATAAAATTCTGAACGTTGTCAACCGTATTTCCACAGGAAGATCCACTCAAATTACACGTACTCCAGCCGATGGTATTTGGTGTGTCGGAAACGCCGTCGTCGAATGCGCAATTTCCGGGTTGTGCAACGGGTAAATAGTAAAATCCGGGAACATTATTTCCTCCCCAAATATGCTGGAGGTTTAAGTAGTGACCCAATTCATGCGATAATACCATGGAACGAACCGGATTGGATGTTCCGATGCTCCCAACGTAATCGTGACCAATTACAATTCCGTCCCATTCCGGAATAGTATCTGCATCCGAGGGCCACACGGCGTGACCAGCCAATCCTGCTGCGTTGGCTACGATGTAAACATTCAAATATTTTGTAGGATCCCAATGAATAAGATCTTTCACCGAATGATCTCCGGTAAAGGTGAGGGGAGAGGCAATGCGATTAATTCCCTTTGTACAATTTCCTGCAGGATCTTTTTGTGCAAGTCGCAATTCAATTTCACAATCTGTTGCCAGAGGCTTAAAGACATTAACAATATCAACCGAGTCGGGATTTTGATGACGGTAGTTCAGATTTAAAACACGAATGGCATCGATGATCTGGGCATCAGAAATATTTTCTGCGCCATAATTGTGAATTACGTGGAATACGACGGGGA
>JAIBBF010000026.1 GCA_019694795.1 Flavobacteriales bacterium
GAAATAAAGAGCATGCGAATGACAGTGTAAAATTTTATCACCATTACCGCGAGGACCTGGCATTGATGCGAAGTATGCATATCCGGAATTTTCGTTTTTCATTATCCTGGCCAAGAATTATTCCACACGGAACGGGGAAAATAAATGTAAACGGAATTGATTTTTATAACCGGCTCATTGACCAATGCCTTGAAATGGGAATTGAACCCTGGGTGACACTTTACCACTGGGATTTGCCTCACCATTTGGAATTAAAAGGGGGCTGGACCAATCGCGATATCATACACTGGTTTGCCGATTATGCCGAAACTTGTGCTTCTCATTTCGGAGATCGTATAAAAAAATGGATGGTGCTGAATGAACCAATGGTCTTTACTGGCGCCGGATATTTTATGGGTGTTCATGCTCCTGGTAAAAGAGGATTAAGCAACTTTTTAAAAGCTATGCACCATGCCGTATTGGTTCAGGGTATTAGTCCCGAAATTATCCGTTACCATGTTCCCGATGCAGAAATAGGGACCACCTTTTCCTGTTCGCATTTGAGTCCGCATTCCGAATCCCTGGCTGATCTGGAAGCGCTTAAACGGGCAGACGTGTTATTAAACCGTCTATTTCTGGAACCGATGCTTGGACTTGAATACCCCATTGCCGATTTCCGCGCATTGGAACGCGTGCATGATTTTATGGGGCCACGCGATGAATTACTGATGCAGGGAAAATATGATTTTATCGGAATTCAAAATTACACCCGCGAAGTGGTGCAGTCGGCCTGGTATATTCCCTATCTAAAAGCCCGTTTAATCAGTGCCAAAAAAAGAAATGTGCATCACACCCAAATGAACTGGGAAGTTTATCCGGAAGCGATTTATGAAATGATTAAGAAGTATTCTTCTTATCCGGGTGAAAAAAAAATATATATCACCGAAAATGGAGCGGCTTTTCATGATGTAGTGCAAAACGGACGAATTCACGATTTGAATCGCACCAATTATCTCCAAAGTTATTTGCAACAGGTTTTAAGAGCGAAAAACGAAGGATATCCCGTTAGCGGATATTTTGTTTGGTCCTTTACCGATAATTACGAATGGGCAGAAGGATACACTCCAAAATTTGGTATTGTGCATGTGGATTTAAAAACCCAAAAGCGGATTGTAAAAGATTCTGGTTTGTGGTATAAATCCTTTTTACAAAATGAGGGAATACAAACGAAACGCAAAGCAGGAAATCAACATTGATTTACCATATTACAAAATCGAGAATTAAATTATCGGAACGGGTGGTAGGTTTTTGTTTTCCGTTGCTTAATTGAATCACCTTTTCATAGGTGTATTTCCTCAATTCCGAAACGCTCATTTTTTTATCATAATTTAAATCCGCTTTAAAATCACTCGAAGCACTCAATAGGCAATAGGTAAATAATCCATTTTTCCATTCATTACTTTCCATCGAAAACTCGGCTCCTCCCGATGAAGAAATAATTACAGCGCCCGTTTCATTTTTAACATCAGCAAATAGAACCTGCATCATTTCAAAGGTATTGGATAATCCAAATACTTCTTTCTGCCTCACCCCTGCTCCAACTGATCTGAATTTTACGTCGTTGCTGATTTCAACTTCTGCCTTGGTCTCTTTTTCTACTTCATCTTTATCCAATTCACCACTGTGACAGGTATCCATAATCAACAATTTGCGCTGCGATGGAATCCCTGAAAATAATTGTTCGATTTCCGAATAGGAAACACCCGTTCCCGAAGGATTATCGAAATTCATATCGGATGTACCGAAATAATAATCGAATTTATCATCTAAAACACCGTGTCCGGCCATAAAAACAATGACCAAATCTTCGGGTCCTGCCTGAGAAATATATTCTTTTATTCCCAAAACAGATGTACGGGTGACCTCCTTATCGAGTAATATTTTAGAGTGGACTTTCACATAATTTTCAGATTGCACTCCAATTTTTGCCGCTACATCTTTTGCATCTTTGGCTGCATATTTTAAATCGAAACGATCGTCGTTGTAGTCGGATACGCCAATACAAACGATAAACAATTCTCGTTTCACCTCCGATAACTCACACACCACGGAAAATTCTTCAATTAAGGACTCCGCTCCTTTTTCGTTCATGCAGGAAATGCTGATTTGGTTGGCACCCGAAATCAACCGGATTTCAGTCTCCATATCTATACTTCCACTGGAGGATTTGCTTAAATCATAACCGGTGGAACCATACATGGGCACACCATTTACCTGAACATGCAAGCGATCCAGTTTGTAGCGTTGATCGCGCATTTTAACCTTAACTTTAAGAAGGGGTTCTTTAACAACTAAAGGTATAGTTGATTGATCAAGCGAAATTTCCGGCGCATGAAAATCTGCCGCAAAATTTTCTTCATTGTAATTCAGCCGTTTTAACCTTTTCTCATATATATAACGAAATGCATTCGCCAAATTGGGAGGAGTTTTTCCTATACGGGAAGCAATGATGTCGGGCCTGTTCAAGCGCAAATCAAATTGCTCAAATGGATAAATTTTATCGTCCACCCTAAAGCTGACCGCCTGCAATGCTTCTTTGGATGCTGTGTAATAATGATCGGGAGTTACTATAATGTGATCGCTTACATTGGCGCAAATCAGTGATGCCACTTCGGTGCATTTATTAATATCCCAAAGTTTTACCATTCCGTCATCGGAGCAGGAAAAAATGAAATTTCCATCCTTCTCCACAATTACTTTATTGATCTGACCGGTTGGATTTTCAAATTTACAAATGGCTGTTCCGCTTTTTACGTCCCATATCCGAATCGAATTATCAATGGGCGATACCACATTATTCCCCGCACCACTCACCAGGTATTTTCCGTCGGAAGAAAAGTTGAGTGTGGTCACAATGTTTTCATGTCCTTTCCATTGCTTGATTAAACTATGTTTATCGGCATCCCAAATACCAATGGTTTTATCCCATGAAGCCGTAGCTAGAATTTTTCCGTCGGGACTATACTCCACATCATTCACCAGGACTTCATGTCCCACCATTTGCGCAATTTCTTTTCCGGATTTCAAATCCCAAATACGGACGGTATTATCCAGTCCACATGTAGCAATTTTGCTTCCATCAGGATGGAAACTGCTCGCATAAATTCCACCGGCGTGTCCGGTTAAACGCGCCACCATTTTTCCGTTGCGTATATCCCATACTTTTAATATTCCCAAAAAGCCGCCACCCGCTACATAATTTCCATCTTTAGAAAAACTCAAATTCTGAATCAATTCCATTTCCGTATCAAGTCGGTGAATCACTTCACCTGTATTGGGGTTATACACTCTCAGATCAATCTGATTACCCATACAAACCAATTTCTCTCCATCGGGAGAAAATTCTACCGGAAAAAAACCGTCAATTTTTCGTTCAATGCGCAAGGCAGAAATATTCCAGAGTTTAATGGAAATATCATCTGCAGCAGTAGCCAAAAATTTTCCCTTCTGATCATAAGCCATACTTAAAATCCGGTTCCCGCGGGCTTTAAATAGTTTTAGCTCATTTCCTGTTTTGGCATCTACATAGTGGACCTGTTTCCATTCCGGATAAGCAAGAATGTCCTCAGTGGGGTGACTCGCCAATGAGGTAATTCCCATGACTGTTTTACCAATGGATTTTAATTTTTTTCCGGATTTAAAATCCCAGATCACCAAATCGCGGTTATGATCCACAGAAAACATGCGGTCATCTTTGCGCGAGAAACTAATATCCACCATTCTTATTTTATGTTCTTTCAATACATGCAGCACATTCCATTTCTCCAACGAAAAAACGCGAATATGATTATCGTCGAATCCTGCTGCAAGGTATTTACCGGTTCTGTCAATCACCAATGGGGTGGCACAATACATGTATTCTTTAAACAAAGGAAAACTTCTCAGTGTTTTTCCGCTGTTAAGATCAAACTCCAATAAATTCCCTAAATGATCGAGAATATATGCTTTGGTGCCGGATAAATCCACACAAAATCGTGTAGGTGAAATTTCTAATGTGTAGTCCTTTTCAATTTTACCTGTAAACGGATCTGTTATCACCAGGTGATTGCTGTTGGAGGAATAAAGTAATTTTTTCCCTCCCATGCAGTACTCAAAATTGCTGTAAGTAGCCTCTACATCGAGGAGTGAAGAATACAATTGTCCGTTTACGGGATTCCAGGTTCTTAGCTGACCATTGTAATTGAGTCCGCTCAAACATTTTCCATCGGGAGAAAAAGCCACTTTTACAATGCGACCATCGTTTCCGGACAAAGTCCTCATTTCACGAGCCGTGCGTACGTCCCAAATTTTGATGTTTTTGTCGTTTCCACCTGTAACCAAAAACTGTCCATTCGGTGAAAAACTGATGCAGTTAATCTGATCGGTATGTCCGGCAGTAACCACCACTTCAGGTTTTTGGGCAATTCCCTGCAAAGAAATCAACAGGAAAAACAGCGATTGCAAAATTGAATTTTTCATCATGGTTAAAAATAGTGATTTCCATCTCACGGGAATCTTTTCTTGCTAACTTCGTGCCATGTCAGCAAAAGAGTTGTCGGTACTGCTCAAAAAGGAAATTGCGTTGGAATTGCGGAATAAAGTCGCCATTTCCGGTATTTTGCTCTATGTGATCAGTACCGTTTTTGTCTGTTACTTATCCTTTCGGAGACTGGATGATCCCCTGGTATGGAATACGCTTTTCTGGGTTATATTACTTTTTTCGGCCGTTAACACCATTTCGAAAAGTTTCCATACCGAAACCAGAAACCGGCTATTATACCTTTATACCCTATCATCACCGGCAGCGGTGATACTGAGTAAAATGCTTTATAATATTTTATTGATGGGCCTGACTTCATTGGTCACCCTCCTGGTCTACTCCACACTTTTAGGCTCGGTTCCTCTCGAAGGCTCCAATGTTGGGATGTATATTGTAGCCCTCTTATTGGGATGTTCAGGGTTTTCGGGTATTTTCACGATGATTGCCGCTATTTCTGCCCGCACCGGAAATAACCTGGGCATTATGGCCATTTTAGGTTTTCCCCTAATTCTTCCTTTGCTGGTAACGCTTATTGAGCTGTCCGGCATCGCCCTGAGGGGATTAACCTGGGAATATGGCTTTACGGCCATAAGTATTTTGGCGGGAATTAATGTGCTTGTTGTTGCACTCTCTTATTTGTTATTTCCTTACCTTTGGCGCGAATAATTTATTTGGAATCGGGAATGAAAAACTGGTGGAAATTGGCTTCTGTGTTATTGTTGATGTATGTCATCGTCATGAGCCTGTTAACTCCTCTTGGTCCTGGAATTTCTTCGGTATCGCAAGAGAAATTGCATATGGGAAAAAACGATTCCATTTCAATTTACGGGTATAACACCGATTTTACGGTAAGCTCGAAGGGACTTGAACAACCGGTTGTCTGGTTGGAAATCGGAGCATTCAATCTTCAGGCTGATACGATTCGGGTCATCAGCAAAAATGAAATCAGTGCAGATTTTTCTATACCCTATAATCTTCCTTCCAAATCTCAAACATTACATGTTCAGTATGCACAGGGACATTATGTGCTCCCCAATGCATTCCGTTGCGAAGAAGCGGGTAAGGATAATATTGAGCACGACGATTGTGAAGTAAAAAATCCGCAATACCTCAATAATGGAATGGTATTTCCCAATCGTGAAATTTTAGGAGAGACCATTCGCAATTTAATGTTTCATGTACCCATGTGGTTCACCATGATGTTGCTGATGACGATTTCGGTAATTAATAGCATCCGTTATCTGTCCGGTTTTAATCCCCGTTACGATCTCATTGCTAAAGAAGCAGTAAAAGCCGGATTATTATTCGGGATTTTAGGTCTTGCAACCGGTTCTTTATGGGCCAGATTTACCTGGGGACACTGGTGGGTGAGCGATACCAAATTAAACGGTGCAGCCATAACAACCTTGATCTACATGGCTTATCTCATTTTAAGAGGTTCAGTGGGTGAAGAACAAAATCAGGCACGTGTATCGGCGGTGTACAACATTTTTGCATTCATGATTCTGGTCGTAATGCTCATGATTTTACCCCGAATTACCGACTCCCTCCACCCGGGCAACGGCGGTAATCCTGCTTTTAGTCAGTACGACCTCGACAGCAAACTACGGATGGTATTTTATCCCGCCGTGTTGGGATGGATTGGTATTGGATATTGGATATTTCAAATCCGGAAACGCATTGCTGTTCTCGGTGAAAAAACGCAAGAACTATGAAAACATTATTAGCCGTTCTCATGTTGTTATTATCGAATCTTGCCATGGCTGCAGGTGCAGATACTTCAATGCATGAACAAGGAAAAATAAAAGTGGTAATTGGAGTAGTTGCCATCATTTTTATTGGCATCGTCGTTTACCTGTTTATGCTCGACCGCAAGATTTCGAAAATTGAAAAAGATATAAACGAAAAGTAAGATGAAAAAGACACACATCATCGGACTCATCGTCATTGCCATTGCTATCGGAGTTATCATCACCTCGCTGAGTGGCGCAAGTACCTATGCCAACTTTACGGAAGCATTTGGTAATCCCGGAAAAAAATACACCGTGGTTGGCGAATTAGATCATGAACAGGAAATTACTTCCGAACCCTTGAAATGTACATTTTACATTAAGGACAAAGAAAATGTTGTAAAAAAAGTAGTTTACAACCAACCAAAACCAAAGGACTTTGAACGTTCGGAAAGTGTGGTTTTAACAGGCAGCGTGGAAGGTGATGTGTTTTATGCTTCTGAGATATCATTAAAATGTCCTTCGAAGTACAACGATTTGAATAAAAAACAGTGAGTCAATATTCGGGTGAACACTTAATTCCCGGTGTGCTGGGAAATGCTTTTGTTGCATTAACATTTGCAGCTGCTGCTTTATCGGTTTTTGCATATGCTATGGCATTTTTCCAAAAAGGAGATAGCTCTTTGCATTGGAAAAAATTAGGCCGGAAATCATTTTTCATTTCTTCCATTGCTTCCTTCATTTTTATCGGTATTATGTTTTATCTGCTTACCATGCAGTATTTCGAATACCATTACGTGTGGGAGCAAATCAACAGTAAAATGTCGTTTAAATACATCCTGGTTGCATTCTGGGGTGGACAATCCGGTAGTTTTATGCTCTGGATTTTCTGGCATGCGGTAATCGGTTTGTTTTTATTAAAAAAGGAACGTCACTGGGAAACAGAAGTGATGGGCATTTTTGCTCTGGTAATGATGTTTCTTTCTTCCATGTTACTGGGCATTTATATTGGCGATTATCGTTTAGGATCAAATCCATTCAGATTACAGCGTGATGTAGTAGACGGATTCGGTACTATTTGGAGTTTAATTCCAGATTACCTGCAGCTCGATCCCCGATTTGAAAACGGGAAAGGATTAAATCCACTGTTACAGAATTACTGGATGATTATTCATCCACCAACTTTATTCTTAGGATTTGCATTAACATTAGTCCCATTTGCATATGCTGCTGCCGGTTTATTAAGAAAATCGTATCAGGACTGGATTAAGCCGGCATTACCCTGGACATTCGTCGGCATTCTCGTTTTAGGAGTAGGAATATTAATGGGTGGAGCATGGGCCTATGAATCGCTCAGCTTTGGTGGCTTTTGGGCCTGGGATCCGGTAGAAAACGCATCACTCGTGCCCTGGTTAACCTTGGTAGGAGCCGGTCACCTTATGCTTGTAAATAAAAATCATCAGCGTTCGCTTTATTCTGCATTTTTCTTTTCACTCATTTCCTTCATCCTCATTCTCTACTCTACGTTTTTAACCCGAAGCGGGGTGTTGGGAGATACATCTGTTCACTCATTCACAGGTGATGGAATGTTGGGACAATTGCTGGCATACCTCGTATTTTTCATTTGGTTTTCATTCATGCTGTTGCTGGTCGACAAAAAAGCAAGAATTCGATTTACACTGATCAGTATTGTATTAACCATAACCGGATTTATGGTTGACCTCAATGCAATACTCACGCAAAGCGGCGATTTTATTTTAACCTGGAGAGGCTTAATTTTATTAATTGCGTTTACGTTCACTACCGTTTTCCTTATCAATAATTACCTGCTTCATTTCCCCAGAGAGAAAAAAGAAGAAGAATTGTGGTCGAGAGAATTCTGGATGTTTATCGGATCGCTGGTTTTAATATTGTCGGGATTACAGATCACCTTTTCTACTTCCATTCCGGTTATCAATTTATTGTTCGACACCAAAATGCAATTGGTAGAACAGGCAGCGCGCAATGAAGAATTTAACCGCTGGCAAACTCCTTTTGCTATTATCATTGCTATTTTGGTAGCATTCACTCAATTTTTAAAATACAAGAACACCGACTTTACCGAATTCATAAAGAAAATTGCTGTATCATTAGGAATATCTCTGGTATTAACCTTCGTGTTAGGGTTTATTTTTCAATTTAGTCATTACCGCTATCTGATTTTATTACTGGCATCACTCTTTACCGTAATTGCCAATTTCGATTACTGGATTCGCTTTTTAAAAGGAAAACTCAATCATGCCGGTCCCTCCATTGCTCACATTGGTTTTGGAATTTTACTCCTGGGCGCTTTGATTTCGCAGAATAAACAACAAGTCATTTCCGAAACCACATTTGGATATAATCTTTCCATGCTTGGAAAAGAAATGAGTAACAACAGCGATGTTCAGATTTTCAGAGGAGACACCACCGAAATGAAAGAATATTTCGTGAGCTATTCCGATAAAGTTCTGGATGGACATTTTCTCCGTTTCAACATTGATTATTTCGGTAAGGAAGCGGCCCAATATAAAATTGGCGACCGCATGAAATTTGAAGACAATGTTTATACATGTAAAACCGAACACACCTCGCAAAATAATTTTCAGGCAGAATTAAAAAACTGGGAAATGATTTCCGATGCCACTGTGGATGATTATTTCAAAGCTAAACCCTGGTCGGCATTTCAACCTTCGGAAAAACTCTATACACTGCAACCATTTGTGCAATTGAACGACATGAGCAATGTGGCAGAACCCGGTACAAAACATTTCTTCGATCACGATGTGTTTACACATATAAAATACGCCGATTTAAATCCGGGTAATCAAAGCGCAGAAATGCCTCCTTACGAATTAAAAGGTAAAGAAGGAGATACGATCGGAAATCCGGGATTTATTGTCCGCATTTTATCCATAGAAGGTATTAAGCAAAAAGATAATGCCAGTTTCGGTCTCGACAGCAGCGATCTTGGTGCTGTGGTGCATTTAATGATTAACGATATCTGGGATGTCAACCTCAAATACGGAATTCCTGTAGATCCGATTTTTGTTGTAAAAAACAATATGGAATTTACATCAAAACCCGTTTTTGTTTCTCAGATCAATACCACCTTTAACGTAAAAAACATTGCACCAAAAAAATCAGAGGAAGCACATGTTCACGAGCCGGGCGACACAACACATGTACATGAAGCAGAACCAGTGAACAGCGACAGCACGAAAGTGAAAAACGGATTTATGATGGGTGAATCTGAAATTACGATTGAAGTCACCACCCCCGAATTTATCGTGATGCACGCTATTCGCTTTCCATGGATTATGATTCTTTGGCTGGGATGTATTATTATGGCTTTAGGAACAGGAATGGCCGTTTATCACCGCGTGAAAAGGGCCTGATCACCACCAGCTAAAATATTCGAAGCCAATATAGATTCCATCTTCACGTTCTTCGAGGGGATAAACCTCCACATAAAGGCCTGCACCTCTTCCGTTTTTTAAATCGAATCCGTAGCGGTGCCAGGGACAAACCACTTTCCCATCTTCAACACATCCGCCCGCAGAAAAAGATTTTCCCTGGTGGGGACATTTATCTCTCACAGCAAAAAATTCCGTTCCATTTCTGGCAATGCAAATATTCGTGCTGTTCAGGTAATAATGCTTCAGACCCGAATCAGGGATCTGATCCATCAATACCGATTTGGAATTGACCAGTTTATACCAACGGATTTTTGTTTTAAACATCACTCTAAAAATACTTCCTTCAGTCGATTTTCCTAGTATATTTAAGCCTCAAATTAAAAACAGATGAAAAATATTTCAGTGATTGGCGCAGGAACTATGGGTAATGGTATTGCGCATGTATTTGCACAATTTGGTTTTAAAGTAAACCTGGTAGATGTTTCGGAAGAAGCACTAAAAAAAGCAATAGGCACCATTGGAAAAAATCTGGATCGTCAGGTTGCAAAAGGTAGTTTGTCGGAAGCCGATAAAAACTCAACCTTATCCAATATTACTACTTATACCGATTTAAAATCAGGAATCAGTGATGCTGATTTAGTGGTTGAAGCCGCTACAGAAAATGTTGATTTAAAACTCAAAATTTTCCGTGATATGGATGCCTTTGCTCCAGCTAATGCCATTCTTGCAAGCAACACCTCCTCTATCTCCATTACTAAAATTGCAGCAGTAACCAAACGTCCCGAAAAAGTAATCGGAATGCACTTTATGAATCCGGTTCCTGTTATGAAATTGGTAGAAGTTATCCGCGGTTATGCCACAAGTGATGAAGTTACGCATACGATTATGGAGATGTCGAAAAAACTTTCGAAAGTTCCGGTGGAAGTGAATGATTATCCCGGTTTCGTAGCCAATAAAATTTTAATGCCAATGATCAATGAAGCCATTATTACACTATGGCAGGGAACAGCAGGCGTTGAAGAAATTGATACCGTAATGAAATTAGGAATGGCTCATCCGATGGGTCCTCTGCAATTAGCCGATTTTATCGGTTTGGATGTATGTCTTTCTATTCTTAAAGTGTTGCAGGATGGATTCGGCGACCCAAAATATGCCCCATGTCCGCTATTGGTCAACATGGTAACCGCTGGTAAACTCGGAGTGAAATCCGGAGAAGGATTTTATTCGTGGACGCATGGAACTAAGGATTTAGTTGTTGCCGATAATTTTAAAAAGAAAGTAACCGCATAAATAATAAGCCATCTTCGGGATGGCTTATTTTTGCTATGAAAAAATCGGGTATTTGTCCAAAATGTGGAAGTCAAAATATCTTGACCAACAAAGGCGTGAGTAAACGCGGCGAACGATCTTCCATGGCCGTTAGCTCCTTTACATCACTGTTTATTGAAGTGTATATGTGTACCGATTGTGGATTTTTTGAAGAATACATTGATGAAGCCGACCTCAGAAACCCGAAGAAGTTGGAAAAGCTCAATGCTGAATTCAAAAAACCAAAAAAATAATAAAGGCCGCGACAGCGGCCTTTTTCATAATCATACATTCAGTTTAATGCTGATCACATTCCTTTGTAATAGCGCTAATTTTTTTCATCATCTCATGATCATGTCCATATTTTTGTTCAATTTCATCTTCATATTTTTCCCGCTCATCTTTTGCTTTATCTTTTTCTTCTGCTGAAGTTGCCGAATGAACCTTAGCATTCATTTCGCACCACTTTTTTGAAATCGATTCCGCAGTTTCAGCTCCACATGAACTTAACATGAATAATGCAATAACAAGGGTATAAATTCCATTTTTCATTAGCTGATTGTTTAGGTTTACCTTAAATTTAAAAAAAAAAGGATTCATGATCAAATTGATTCTTGTTCGTCATGCGAAATCATCCTGGAACGATCTGCAACTTGCAGATGTGGATCGTCCGCTCAATGATCGAGGTAAAAAAAACGCTCCATTGATGGCCGAGGTTTTAAAATCGAAAAAGATTCTTCCAGATATCATTTATTGCAGCAAAGCAAAACGCTCCCGTTCAACCGCCAAACGAATGGCAAATGTTCTTTTTAAGGATGAAAAAGCCTTCGAAGTGATACCTGAAATTTACGAAGCTGAAATAATGACCTTGCTTCATATCGTGAACCGCTTTCAGGATAAATACAAAACGATTATGCTTATTGGACATAATCCGGGCCTGACTGAATTCCTGAATTACCTCACTGAAGCAGGAATCGGAAATATTCCTACTACCGGTGTTGCAGAAATCCATTTCCCCTTTCAGCACTGGAAAGAAATTTCGCGCGATACCGGCAATTTGGTGTATTTCGACTACCCAAAGAATTACCCGTCCTGAGTTTCCTAAAGCAGGATTCCTTATTTTTGCCGCATGCGTATCGATATTCTCACCGTGTTGCCTTCTTTATTGGAAAGCCCTTTTTCAGATTCTATTTTAAAAAGAGCTCAAACCAAAGGACTGGTTGAAGTGCATGTTCACAACATCCGTGATTATTCTACCAATAAACATAAGTCGGTGGACGATTACCAATTTGGAGGAGGAGCCGGAATGGTATTGATGATTGAACCCATTGCAGCTTGTATCGATCAATTGAAAGCAGAGAGAACCTACGATCAGATTATTTATACTACACCCGACGGAACCACTTTCAATCAAAAAATAGCCAATCAATTATCACTTGGTGAAAACATTTTGATTATTTGTGGTCACTATAAAGGAATTGATCAACGGTTAAGAGACGAATACGTCACCATGGAACTCTCCATTGGCGATTATGTACTCAGTGGCGGAGAACTTGCCGCAGCGGTGATTTCTGATGCTGTTATTCGATTAATACCCGGTGTACTTGGCGATGAAACTTCTGCCTTAACCGATAGCTTTCAGGACGACCTGCTTGCGCCTCCGGTTTATACGCGACCGGAAGAATGGCGTGGACGAACAGTGCCGGCTGTATTAATGAGCGGTAATCATAAGGATATTGAAAACTGGCGACTCGAAGAAGCGATCAAGCGCACAAAAGAACGTCGGCCAGATCTTCTGAATGATTAACAATTCTTAACCAAATCTCAATACTAAAAAAGCAGAATTGCGTTTGATTGAAAAAATATCAAATGGCTTATTTGTTTAACTCCTATCGCCTTCTATTCTTAT
Source organism: Flavobacteriales bacterium (assembly GCA_019694795.1). NCBI lineage: Bacteria > Pseudomonadati > Bacteroidota > Flavobacteriia > Flavobacteriales > Flavobacteriales bacterium. The sequence goes on from JAIBBF010000026.1 coordinate 12,943, forward strand.
CCCTTTTTTCTATTGGATTACTTTTTTTTAGAATAGAAATTTCTGGTCAGTTCACCTTCCTGTTTTTGCTTTGGAATCTCTTTCTGGCATGGATTCCATTATGGATATCCCGGTATTTTATCAGGCAGAAAAAAATTCAATCACCTATTTTCAGTCTTTTTGTTATGACTTCCTGGTTATTGTTTTTACCCAATGCTCCGTATATACTCACCGATTTTCTGCATTTACACCAGCGATACGGAGTCCCCATGTGGTTCGATATCATGTTGATTTTTAGTTTTGCCTTAACCGGAATTTTCATTTACATCGAAACATGTAATGATGTATTTGCCTTTATAAAAAATAAAATTCCCTCTTCTATTTTTTGGATGCTTAGTCCCCTACTCTCTTTTTTAGTTGCATTCGGAATTTACCTGGGTCGATTTTTACGCTGGAATAGCTGGGATATTCTTCAAGACACATTGGGTTTGACATTTGATGTCCTGCATCGTTTTGTGCACCCCGAAATGCATCCGCGCACATGGGGAATTACACTCATATTAGGTAGTTTGCTTTGGCTATTGTATGCCATACAGCAACAGAACAAAGAAAAATCGGTTTCTTTATACGAGAATTAGTCCTGGAATATGAAAGCAATTTTTCTTCCATTAATCGTGCTCAGCGGTGTGTTGAGTTTGAATTTTTCAAGTCCACCGAATAAAAAACAACCTGAAGGAAAAATTGAATTCAGAAAAAATTTAGATCATCCCTTTTTTCATGAATACAAATGGGATTATCCCTGGTACGTAATTCCCAATGACGATGGTACTTTCGAAAACACTTTGGGCGATTCGATCAGCAAAGAAGACACTTTACATTTAACGCATACTGCCGCATCGGTTTCGACTCACCAGGGTGAACATAACATTCGCTATTGTTTTGCTCAAAAAAAAGGGAAGGAAATTTTGCTCCATTTCGAAGATGGACTTCCGGCTTACGGTACTACGTATTTCATTAGGATAAACGGAAAAAAATTCACTTCCGAAATGAGTGTGAATTATATTTTCCCTACCGAACATCTTAACATCATCACACGCCCTATTCATCAACAACTTATTCTTGATCCCAATTCCATCCGCCAAGGCGATAGTATTCGTGGAATTTTCGATTTAACTTTTGAAGAAACGCATTGGGAAAAGGGTCGACCAATCTATTCCGACACCTCAAAATTTAGCGGTGTATTTAAAGCAAAAATGGAGTGAACATGAAAAAAAATCACAACCGGATTTCCAGCTTTAGATTTGCATGGAAAGGAATCGTTTCAACATGGAAAACCGAGCCCAACTTTAAAATTCATTTTATCTTATTGGCTCTGACAATAACTGCAGGATTTCTGTTTCATATCAATTCCACCGAATGGATAATGATTGTGATGGTTGCTACCAGTGTTTTGGCAATGGAAATAATGAATACCGCCATTGAAACACTTACCGATTTGGAATCACCTGAATATCATGCCTTGGCCGGAAAAACAAAAGACCTGTCGGCTGCTGCAGTTTTGGTGTTTACCATTGGAGCAGCGCTGACAGGTCTGTTCATTTTTGTACCGAAAATTTATTCGCTCTTGTTTTCCTGATGGGGATTGTATCCGCAACGTGATAATTTTTTCTTGAACTTCTCACGTTCCTCTTCCGACATCCCCTCCATTTTGCGGTGCATTTTTTCTTTCCAGTATTGGTGTCGACCACCGGAGTGACATTGATTTCCGCAGCATTTTCCGCCATGGCCACCTTTCATTCCTCCAAATAAAATCTTGGATAAAACAAGAAGACCTAATGACTCAGCAAAGCAGATTTCGCGCAATCCGAATATGGAAGGCATCAACCAGTTCCACAATAACATTACAACTCCACCTAGCGCTGTAATACCAATTGCAACAAGAACTGCAATTTTTATTCCTTTCAAAATATAATACCTTTTCATACTACACTATTTAGTTCTACAATTCATCATATAAATCCTTCAATCGGTTTCGTAAATGCAAAACAGCATATCGTTTTCTCGAAAGAAGTGTATTAACTCCTGCACCGGTGATTTCTGCAATTTCATTGAAGCTTTTGTCCTCGAGTTCATGCATAACAAAAACCTCTCGTTGTTCATCAGGCAATTCATCCAATGCTTCCATTACAGCCTCCATAATTAAATCATTGGTCATTACCGATTCGCCATCTTCACTATCACCTCTCAATAAATCCGAAAGAAAAAGAGAATCACCATCATCATCACGGTGCACCGCAATGCTTTCGAGCGAATCCGGACGTTTCTTTCGGTATCCGTCTGTGATTTTATTACGCGCAACTGTAAACAACCAGGAGGTTAATTGCTCAACAGGTTTCATCAAACGGTACGTCTCTACCAATTGGAAAAATACATCTTGTAAAATGTCTTCAGCTTCTTCATCATTGCGCACGCGGTCGCGAATGAAACGGAATAATCGTTTCCGTTCCTTTTTTACCGCTGCATCAATTTCATGATTTTGCTGTTCGGTCATTTCCAGTGCTATGTTTTCCGGCATGGTCATCTGAACTAACAGACGAACTCATGCGGTACGATATTTTAAAATTGAGTAAAAAAATATTAACCTCGTTAAATCCAGGAGTTTAGCGTTTCAAAATCGGGCAATTCCGCCATAAATCCGGGTTTTGCGCCTTCCGATACGCGTGCAAATACCTGCATCTTTCCATTCGTTAACAAAAGAAAGGGCACTTTTAATTTCATGTTATAAATCCAAACCTGATCAAAAACAGATTGGTCAATCACTACATCCGGAGCCTTACATTCCACGATCATCATCGGCTGATGCTCCTTCGAAAAATAGATCACATCGCAACGGCGATTTAAACCGTTTAATTCAATACCCGCCTCTACCGAAGTTAATCCCGCAGGGAAACCTTTTTCCTTTTGTAAGTAGGTTAAAACATGCTGACGAATCCATTCTTCGGGACTCAGCACAACCCATTTCTTACGGAATTCATCAAATATTTGTGGCTTAGCTCCTTCTGTGTTAATTTTGAAGGAATAAGCAGGATAAATCATTTCTTCTGCCATACTTGCGCTAAATTACGTTAAACATGAAAACAAAACCCGAAATAGTAGAAAACTGGTTACCCCGGTATACAGGGACACCAACTGATCAGTTTGGTAAATATATTTTGCTGACCAATTTTAACAACTACGTAAACATGTTCGCCAAGAAAATGAGCGTGGATGTAATGGGTCAGGATAAAGCCATGCCCAATGCCACCAAAGGTGATATTTCCATCATCAATTTTGGAATGGGAAGCGCCAATGCGGCAACCATTATGGATTTGCTGACTGCAGTACAACCAAAAGCAGTTTTATTTCTGGGTAAATGTGGTGGACTAAAAAAGAAAAATAACATCGGAGATCTAATTCTTCCCATTGCAGCTGTGCGGGGCGAAGGAACCTCAGGCGATTATTTTCCACCGGAAGTCCCTGCCCTACCAGCCTTCCAATTACAAAGAGCTGTATCTTCTACCATTCGCGAGCATGATAAGGATTACTGGACCGGTACAGTATATACCACCAACCGGAGAGTATGGGAACATGATGAGGCCTTTAAAGATTATCTGCGTAAACTGAGGGTGATGGCCATCGACATGGAAACTGCAACCTTGTTTATTACAGGATTTGCCAACAAAATTCCAACCGGCGCCTTATTGCTTGTTTCCGACCAACCCATGATTCCTGAGGGAGTTAAAACGGAAGAAAGTGATAAAATTGTGACCACCAATTTTGTCGATAAACACCTTGAAATTGGTATTGATTCACTCTATGAGTTGATTAATTTCGGGCGTTCTATTAAACACCTCCGCTTCGAATGAGTAAAAAAACATCGGTTGATCAGTTTGATGAGATCATGCGTGATCTTAAAAACAGGATTTATCATCCGGTCTATTTCCTATGCGGAGAAGAGCCCTATTACATCGATCAGATTGCAGATTTCATTGAGGAAAATGTACTGAATGAAATGGAAAGGGAATTTAACCAAACCGTAGTTTACGGTCAGGATATTTCCGAAGGCGATTTAGTGGCCACCTGCAAACGCTACCCGATGATGTCGGAATACCAGGTAGTGATTGTTAAGGAAGCACAAAACATGAAAAAAATTGAGGAAATGAAAGCTTACGTGGAGAATCCTGTGAGTTCCACTATCCTCGTTTTCTGTTATAAATACAAAACGGTTGATCGCCGTAAAGAATTCGGAAAAATGCTCGATAAAAAATCGGTGTATTATGTTTCCGAAAAAATTAAAGATTACAAACTGGCCGAATGGATCGAAAAGTTTGTGAAAAGCCAGAAAATGAAAATATCTCCGAGATCCGCCGCTTTATTGGCAGAATTTCTTGGAAACGATTTGGCTAAAATCAGCAATGAAATCGGTAAACTGAAAATCCTCCTCCCGGAAGGAACCGAAATTAATGATGATGTAATTCAACAGAATATCGGGATTTCGAAAGACTACAATATATTCGAATTGCAAACTGCACTTGGTGAAAAAGACATTTTAAAATCGAACCGGATCCTAAATTATTTCGCCGCAAATAAAAAATCTCATCCTATACAAATGACAATTCCGTCCTTGTATGGGTTTTTCACCAAAATTCTACGTTATCACATGGTGGCTAATTTACCGGCCAAAGAAATTGCAGCTGAATTAGGAGTGCATGAATTTTTTGTGCGTGATTATGCCCGCTATGCAAAAACCTATAGTCCCGGTAAACTCCTTAAAATAACCGAATACCTTTTAGAAGCCGATCTAAAAAGTAAAGGGGTAAACACCACCGAAAGTGACGATGAAGAAATTATGAAAGAATTATTCTACAAAATTCTACACTGATACCGCTCAATGAAAATTTTTATTAGCTCCTGCATTTTATTCTTTTCCCTAACTGCCATTGCGCAAAATACGCCTTGTATTCTCGATTTGGGTGATGGTAACTGTCTCGTAAAAGTGAATGAGGATTATGGAATGAAGAAAAAAAACAAATTCATTATTCCGGCATTTTTCGACACCATCATTCCTATGGAATACCACCACTATATGGCTTATCAGAATGGAAGAAAAGGAGTTTTCGATAAAAAAGGGAGAATGATTGTTCCGGTAAGTTATACCGATGTTATTCCCCTATCACTCGAAAAAGATTTGTTTGAAGTGATTGGCACCGGAATGAGATCGGTAATTACTTCTCCTGCTGTTAACAAAGTAAAAAATTACAGAAAGGTGAACGATCTATTATTGGTTTCTGCATTTGAAGTCAGCATCATCGAGTATTTAGCTATTGCTGAATTTGCCAAAACCAACGAGAAATACAAGGACCTCCCTTCCACTTATTTTATTCCTGACACCAATGCGATGTCGGAAAAAACCAGAGGACCTATTCGTTATTTCCTGAACAACGATGGAAAAAAATACAATGAAAGTTATTCATTCGATTTTGCAAGTTTGTCCTTTAGAGTAGCAGTACCGTTTAGCGACAATATTCTGCTTGATAAAAAAGCTATGCAGGCGCTGGATTATCCAATAACTGGAATTACCTATGAACAAGCCATTACTTTTTGTAAAATAAAATCTGAATTGTTTAATCAGGAATTAAATCCATTCGAAAACGAAAACATTTCCTTCCGCTTTCGACTCCCCCGTTTATTCGAATGGGAGGAATTTGCTACATCCGGATTACCCAATGAGGAAATGAAAAAAAGAGCAGCAATGGATAGTCTGAACAGCAAAGGCTGTCAGTTATTTCATTATCAATTTTCATTCACCTGTGAAAGCATCCAAAGCTTCGAAAAAAAGCTTGGTCCCGGCTTATCCCTGGTGCAGGATTATTATCCGAATTCAGATGGGATCAATCAACTTTTCGGAAACGTTGCGGAAATGATTGAAGAAAAGGGGTATGCCAAAGGAGGCAGTTATCTGCACTATGCAAAAGATGCAGAAGTAAAAATGCAATTGACCTATAAAAAACCGGAACCCTGGTTGGGATTTCGTCCGGTTTTAGAATATTTTGTAACACAATGACACCTCCATTTCCATCCGAGCTCGACGAAAAATACTTCGAGGGCGAAAACCTGATTGCCGAACGTCGTTTTGCAGATGCTGCTCAACTCTTCAGAGAAATTATTGCAGAAGCACCCGACCATTGGCGTGCGCACCATCATTTAGCATGGATTTTAGAAAATAAATATTCAAGCTTTCTGGAAGCCAAACGTCACTACGAAATTTGTCTCCAACTCGCACCGGAATTTCCGCAAGCTTATTACGATTATGCTGTTTTGTTATCGCGACTCAATCTGGAAATTGAGCTGGAAAAAGTATTAGCAGCAGCTATGCAGGTTCCGGGTATGGACAAAGCCGTCATCTACAACGAATGGGGGATTTTCTTCGAAAACAAATCCGACTATTTGCAGGCTATTGCTCATTATAAAAATGCATTGCGTTATTCGTTCAGCAACCAGATGGTTGAAACCTATCGTTCATCCATCGATCGGTGTAAAATAAAAATGCAAATTCTTACAGAGGAATGACCAAAAAAGAAAAAGCGCAATTTGTAATGGACCAATTGGAGCATTTCTATCCAAGGCCCGCAGTTCCGCTTGATCATAAAGATGCTTATACATTACTGGTTGCTGTTTTACTTTCCGCACAATGCACCGATGTAAGAGTTAACCAGGTTACGCCACATTTATTCCACCTTGCCGATAGTCCCCAATCCATGGTAAAGTTATCGGTGGACCAAATCCGGGAAATCATAAAACCTTGCGGACTATCCCCTGCAAAATCGAAAGCTATTCATCGTCTGTCAGAAATCCTATTGGAGAAATACAAAGGAAAGGTGCCGGATAAAATGGAATTGCTGGAGGAACTTCCTGGGGTTGGACATAAAACAGCTTCGGTGGTTATGTGTCAGGCTTTTGATCAACCTGCATTTCCAGTGGATACCCATATTCATCGTTTAATTTACCGCTGGGGATTAAGTAATGGTAAAAATGTGGAGCAAACCGAAAAAGATTGCAAACGCCTTTTCCCAATAGAGAAATGGAATAAACTTCATTTACAAATTATTTATTTCGGCAGAGAATATTGTCCGGCAAGAGGACACCAGGCTGAAGATTGTCCCATTTGTTCCGTTATTGGACGTAAAGAATTATTCCGATGAGCATTGAAAATATAGTTATCATTTCCATTCCGGTTGCGGTTCTGGTTTTAATTGTGGTTTATTCTTCCAGAAACAGCAAGGATGTTCAGTTGGAGGAGTCGGACCCTGAGGATGAAAAATTATTTGATCCTTTAACCGGCAGAGAAATCAGTTTCGAGGAAGCGGAAAATGGTATTGCCGTTTCGGAAGAAGATGAAAAGAAAGTATTGGATGCAATTGAATTTGAAGAGCTCGATAATAACACCATTGAAAAACTAGATCCCAATGAATAATTTGAGGGACTCATTAGATCAGGATGAATTCACTCCGGAAGAATTGTTCGAAGGTTTATCGCTTTCTGAAATTCGTAAAATTTTAACCGGGCGGGGACTTAAAGAGGATGAGATCAGGAAAAAAATTGAAGCGATCGACGATTACCGGATCGATGAGGAATACCGGAAATTACATTTCAAAAAAATAAATCAGTCATTACTCATTGGCAAAATCCTAATGGGAATGGGCCTGGTTTCATTTATTCCACTCTACCTGGGATTCATTATTTCAGCGGATAAAGGTCTTCAATTGTTTTCTGCATTTTTATTTGGTGCGGGTTATTTCATTTATCGCAGAGGAAAAAAACTAAGCAAACAACGCGTTCCCAGTTTCAAAGATCATGTAAGGAAATCCTTTGCCGATATACAACGGCTATAAAAAGAAAAACCGCCCCCCATCTCTGAGGTAGCGGTTCCTTCGATCGATAAATTTCAGTTTAGAACGGTAAGAATTCTGTTTTCACCTTGCTGATGCACTTCCAGTGAACGGGAGTAATTCAGAATACGATGAACAAGGTTTACAGGAGCTTTCTCAAGTGGAGGAATTTCCTCCTTTTCGGTTTGGAAAAACTCATTTTCTTCATTCAGGATGTCGGAAATACGATTTTCTAGAGTAGAGATTTGCTTCATAGGCTTTAAAGGCGTTTCAATAAAAACGTGACTTTATCACCCATATTGCACAAACCAAAAAATTAATCCAGCGCAATCGATTTTTCTTCAACCATCCGTCTCAAATTGATTAAAGCATAACGCATACGGCCCAATGCAGTATTGATGCTCACATTGGTGGCCTCAGCTATTTCTTTGAAGCTCATATCCGAGAAGTGACGCATCATCACCACTTCACGCTGCTCGTCGGGTAAATATTCTACGAGGCGACGAACATCCTTCAGGATTTGGTCTGTAATTAACTTATCCTGAACATTTTCATCATAAACCCGCAGGCTTCCGAAAATATCATGGTCCTCATTTTTAGGTTCAACCGTAGGCATCTTGGCGCTTCTACGGAAGGTGTCGATAATCAGGTTATGCGAAATCCGCATTACCCATGGGAGAAACTTGCCCTCCTCATTGTATTTCCCTGATTTTAAAGTGTTGACAATCTTAACGAAGGTATCCTGAAAGATATCTTCGGCTAACTGACGATCCTTCACCATATATACGATGTAAGAAAATACACGGTCGGAATGGCGAGACATTAAAACCTCAAAGGCTTTCTCATTTCCGTTTTGATATTCGCGAACAAGCTGGGTGTCGCCAAGAACATGAATAGACATAAACTCTCCCTTTTTAAACAGTAAACTGAATTTTTAGAGTAGAATTTATCCTATAGGCGATCGTTTTGTTTTAAGTGAGACGAGCAAAATGTTGAATAGTTACTCGCTGTTGAACCAAATTTAAATAAAAAATAAATCCATACCAAAGAATTACCTGAACGCCGGTAATTATTGATTAAAGGGTAAAATTGACTGATTAAACGGTATTACTGGAGCGGCTGCTGGTTGATGATCATCTGCATAAAAGCTTCATAATCGAGCGAATCGATTGATTTTAAGCGGACTTTTGCATCCCGTACAAAATTGGTATCCTTCACTTCAGCAACCACTTTATTGTACCACTCTTTAGCTTCCCCTCGTTGGTTTAATTCGGCATCGAGGGTAAATGCGAGCAGGTACTTCACAACATCCATTCGCGGGTAATCGGGATATTCATTGATGATTTTTTTGTAGCATTCTTCCTTTACCGAAGGTTTGTTAATGGCCGTTGCTACATCAGCAGCTTTCATCAAATAGTCAGGAGCCTCCTTGGTTTTGGGATATAAACCGGCAAAATCTTTATACATGGCAATCATTTTCTCTGCGCTCTCTTTATTAAGCGTTGAATTAGCTCCAAAAAGGCTATCCTCCATTTGTTTGATATCGGCCTTAAGCGAAGCTTCGGTAACTTCTTTCTTTTCTTCGCTGTTATTGTTTCCGCCACAGGCCACAAGAACAATCAGCAATAAGGTGTAAACTACTTTTTTCATGGGTAATTATCGTTTTGGAAATTTCATTTTATAACGCACATCAACATCACCAATGGTGATTTCTTCCAGCTTGCGCTTTAATAGTCTTCTGCGCAGTGGCGAGATTTTTTCAGTGAAAAGAATTCCTTCTAAATGATCATATTCATGCTGAATAATTCGGGCAGCATATCCATCATAACTTTCTTCATGAAAATTAAAGTTCTCATCGTAGTAGGAAATTTTTAAGTTTTCCTGACGAAACACTTCTTCCCTGATTCCCGGAATGCTCAAACAACCTTCATTAAAACCCCATTCCTCGCCGCTTTCATCCTCAATAATCGGATTGATAAATACTTTTTTAAAATCTTTTAAATGTTCAGTCCCTTCTTCCTCATCCTCCGCAAAAGGAGAAGCATCCACCACAAACAAACGAATCGATTTCCCCACCTGCGGAGCGGCTAATCCTACTCCACTTGCATTGTACATGGTTTCAAACATATCCGCAATAAATTCCTTTAACTTCGGATAATCCTCATCAATTTCCTCAGCCACTTTCTTTAAAACCGGATCCCCGTAGGCTACTATCGGTAATACCATAAATCAAATTTGAAGTGCAAATTTAACAATCCATTTCCATGAACAGTTCATGATTGGATAACTTTCGCGTTTTCGGTCAAAATTTATTAGGCAACTGCTCGTTTGTCTGTTATTTTTACATCCGTAATACCTGTTTACAATGAATATTCGTGCTAACGACCCCAACCGGAAATCATGGGTAAATGTTCCTGCCCATAGCGATTTTCCGATTCAAAATCTGCCCTTCGGCGTGTTTTCCACCGAACATCACGGTCCGCGTGTAGGTGTGGCTATCGGAAATAAAATTCTTGATCTGAAAGCGATGCATGTGCTGGGTTATTTCCCAAATCAGCCTTTTGCACAGAATGATCTGGATGCTGATTGTTTGAACAAAATGATGATGCATGGAAAAAAAGCTATTCGCGAATTCCGTAATCGAATTTCCGATATCCTCGAAATCAATAATGGAGAGTTAAGAGATAATCAGCATCATGTCGACCAGGTTTTAATTAATCAGGCAGATGCCAAATTATTATTACCGGTTCGTATTGGAGATTATACCGATTTCTACTCCAGTATCGATCATGCCACCAACATTGGTAAAATGATCCGCGATCCGCAAAATGCGTTAATGCCGAATTGGCGACATATCCCTGTTGGTTACCACGGACGCTCCAGCTCTATTATTCCATCGGGAATAAATATTCACCGCCCCAAAGGTCAATCGAAAGCTCCGGATGCTGAATTACCCGGATTCGGTCCCTGCAAATTGCTCGATTTCGAACTCGAAACGGGTTTCTTTACGTTTCAGGGAAAAGCCTTAGGTCAATCCATCTCCACTGCCGAAGCCGATGATTACATTTTCGGAATGGTATTGCTGAACGATTGGTCGGCCCGCGATATTCAAACCTGGGAGTATGTTCCACTGGGTCCCTTCCTGGCCAAAAACTTTGCTTCCAGCATATCACCATGGGTGGTGACATTAGACGCTCTGGAACCTTTCCGTGTTGCGGGAATGAAACAAGAACCTGCGGTACTACCCTACTTGCAATACAGCGGAGAAAAAAATATCGATATTCAACTGGATGTCATCATTGAAACCGCAGATGGCACTGAAAATCCGGTTTCCCATTCCAACAATAAATTCATGTATTGGAATATCGAGCAGCAATTGGCTCACCATACGGTGAATGGATGTAACGTGAATTGTGGCGATTTTATGGGATCAGGAACCATTAGCGGACCAGAACGTGAATCGTTTGGATCCATGATGGAAATAACCTGGAAAGGAACCAATCCCGTTAAAATGAAAGACGGATCAGAACGCAAATTCATTAATGATGGCGACACCGTGATTATGCGGGGTCATTGCGAAAAAGACGGCGTTCGAATAGGTTTCGGCGAAGTACGCACAAAAGTTTTACCGGCCATTTAATTTGCAGTGCAATGGTGATTGATTACGAAAAGGAGAAACAGGAAATTTTAAATGCCTATCGGGGATTGTTACGTGCGTGTAAAAACTCCCGCGATAAAGCAGATACCAATACCATTCGTAAAGCATTTAACATTGCGGTTGAGGCCCATAAAAACATGCGCCGCAAATCGGGTGAACCCTATATTTTTCATCCGATTGCAGTAGCCAGAATCTGCGCCGAAGAAATTGGATTAGGAACCACCTCCATTGTTTCCGCTCTTTTGCACGATACCGTAGAAGATACGGATCTTACATTGGAGGAAGTTGAAAATATGTTCGGAAAAAAAGTGGCCCGGATTATTGATGGTCTCACTAAAATTACCGGCTTTGTTGACAATACAGAATCCATTCAGGCAGAAAATTTCCGTAAGGTATTGCTCACGTTGGCCGATGATGTACGGGTGATTCTCATCAAGCTGGCCGATCGCTTGCACAATATGCGTACGCTGGATTCGATGAGCAAGGAGAAACAATTAAAAATCGCTTCTGAAACCGAATACCTTTATGCTCCACTTGCCCATCGGTTGGGATTAAATGCCATAAAAACAGAATTAGAAGACCTTTCCCTTAAGTTTCGTGAACCAACAGTGTATTTCGATATTTTAAATCGTTTACAAAAAACACAGGCTGTTAGGAATCGTTTCATTTCGCAATTTGTATTGCCGATTAAGCGACAACTGGATAAGGAAGATTTTAAATACACCATCAAAAGCAGAACCAAATCCGTTTTTTCGATTTGGAAAAAAATTCATCAGAAGAATGTTCCCTTCGATGAAATCTATGATTTGTTTGCCATCCGTATTATTCTTGAAAGCGATGCCGATAAAGAAAAATCGGAATGCTGGAGAGTCTATTCCATTGTAACCGATTATTACCAACCCAGTCCGGATCGTCTGCGCGATTGGATCAGTACACCGAAAGGAAATGGATACGAATCTCTTCACACCACGGTGATGAGTCCGACCGGAAAATGGGTGGAGGTTCAAATCCGAACTACCCGCATGGATGAGATTGCTGAACGTGGATATGCGGCACACTGGAAGTACAAGGAAAACAACAATGCCGAAAGTGGTTTGGATATGTGGCTCAATAATATTCGCGAGCTGCTCGAAAATCCGCAATCGAATGCGTTGGATTTTCTCGATGAATTTAAATTGAATTTATTTTCCGAAGAGATATTTGTATTTACTCCAAAAGGTGAATTAAAATCCCTTCCATCAGGAGCAACGGCGCTCGATTTTGCTTTCGATATACACTCGAAAATTGGTGAACATTGCATTGGTGCGAAAGTCAATAATAAATTGGTCCCATTAAGTCACCAACTCAAAAGTGGCGATCAGATTGAGGTAATCACTTCCAAAAAACAACGACCGAAAGAAGATTGGCTGAAGTTTGTTTTTACTGCCAGGGCCAAACAGAAAATTAAAGATGCCTTAAAAGAAGAACGAAAAGAAGTTGCCCGGGAAGGAAAAGAATCGCTTCGAAAAAAATTCGAGCAAATGGGTGTTTTGGTCAATGACAAAAACATAAAAAAAGTGGAAGATTTTTTCCATGCCGCCAATAATACAGATCTCTTTTTCCGGATCGCAAAAGGGAGTATTGACCTCTCCAAACTAAAAGAATTTGAGGTAAAAAATGGCGAACTCCATTTATTCCAGAGTAGTCCCGAAAAACCGGTTACTATCGAGGAATTAATGCAACAAACCAATGGTAAACCGGTATCGAACGATTTGCTGGTGCTTGCCGATGGACTCAAAGAAATCGATTACAAATTATCGCCCTGCTGTAATCCTATTCCGGGTGATGATGTGTTTGGATTTATAACCGTTAACGAAGGAATTAAAATTCACCGCGTTTCCTGCCCCAATGCCGTTCAGCTGATGTCGAATTACGGCTACCGGATTGTAAAAGCAAGATGGAAAAGTCAGGAAGCCATTGAATTCCTTGCCGGGGTTCATTTTAAGGGAATTGATGATGTGGGACTGGTAAATAAAATCACCTCCGTTATTTCAAAGGAATTGAATATCAATATGAGGTCCATTTCATTTGAAAGTCACGACGGCATCTTTGAAGGTAAGGTGTTCCTGTATGTGCACGACACACATCACCTCGACCGTTTGATTCAAAATCTGAGGCAGGTAAATGGCGTACAATCCGTTATTCGCGTGGATAATCAGTGATTCACATTTCGTCTTTTTCTGTTGAAAACTCCCTGATTGCCTGCCTTCCTTTTTTATTACTTTTACCCCTTAATCAGCTTATATGTCTGGCGCTGACATCAAAGAAACCGTTCGACAAATATTTTTAGGGTACCTCGAACAACATGGTCACCGGAAAACTCCGGAGCGCTTCGCCATACTCAATGAAATTTATGATTATGACGGTCATTTCGACATCGAATCGCTCTATGTTAAAATGAAAAATAAAAAATACCGGGTTAGTCGCGCAACCTTGTACAATACCATTGAATTATTACTGAGTTGCGATCTGGTTAAAAAACATCAGTTCGGTAAAAACCAGGCTCAATTCGAAAAATCCTATTCCAAAAAACAACACGATCACGTTATATGCACCGATACCGGTGAAGTGCTTGAATTTTGTGATCCTCGAATTCAGCATATCAAAGAAACGATCGAAGAAATATTCGGAGTAACCGTACTACATCATTCATTGTATTTCTATGCCCAACGAAATGCAGTAAATGAATCAACAGAAAAGAAATCTAACAGCAGGGCAAAAAAGAAGGTTTAAAATGGAATTTAGCTATTCACTCAGTGTCAATAACAACATCGTGCTTTGTCAGCTCAAAGGCAGGTTAATGGACAAAGAGCAGGCTGCTCCAATGCTGGCCGAAATCGACCGACAGGTTGCGGAGAATAACAACAAAATTATTTTGGATTTATCCGGTGTTGATTACATGAACAGTTCCGGTTTAAATATTTTGGTCAATATTCTCACCAAAGCCAGAAGCAAAAATGGCGAAGTGGTCATTTGCAATCTGAGCGCTAAAGTGAAAGAACTTTTTATTATTACTAAATTAAATACACTCTTTCACGTAAGCGATGACCTCGCTTCTGCTGAAACGATGTTAAAAAAATAAGCGAAAAAAATACCATGAAAGTAGATGTATTACTCGGACTCCAATGGGGAGACGAAGGGAAAGGAAAAATTGTTGACGTTCTCACACCAAAATATCAGGTAATCGGCCGTTTTCAGGGCGGACCAAATGCCGGACATACGCTGGAATTTAATGGTATTAAACACGTGCTTCATACCATTCCATCCGGAATTTTTCATGAAAATGTCATCAACCTTGTTGGTAACGGTGTGGTGGTTGACCCTGTTGTTTTGAAACGGGAAATTGATGCCTTAAAAAAATTAAATGTCGATGTAAAAAACCGACTGTTATTATCGCGTAAAGCGCATTTGATTTTGCCTACACATCGTTTAATCGATCAGGCTTCCGAAGCATCAAAAGGAAAAGAAAAAATCGGATCAACGCTTAAAGGGATTGGTCCAACCTACATGGATAAAACCGGTAGAAACGGATTGCGCATCGGCGATATTTTTATGCCCGATTTTAAAGAACGTTATAACAAACTGGTAGAAAAGCATATTCGTCTTTTATCATTTCACCAATTCGAATATGATTTAAGCGCATTAGAACCTGCATTTTTCGAAGGCATTGAAGCACTGAAAGAATTAACGGTTGTTGACAGCGAACATTACATTAACGATCATCTTAAAAAAGAACAAAAAGTCCTTGCAGAAGGAGCTCAGGGAACCTTACTCGATATCGATTTTGGATCCTATCCTTTTGTTACTTCCTCCAATACAACAACTGCCGGAGCTTGCACTGGTTTAGGAATTGCACCTAACCGCATTGGTGATGTAATCGGAATTTTTAAAGCCTATTGCACCCGTGTAGGAAGCGGTCCCTTCCCTACCGAACTCGAAGATGAAACCGGTGAACGTTTGCGAAAACTCGGGAATGAATTCGGATCCACAACCGGACGTCCGCGTCGCTGTGGCTGGATTGACCTGCCTGCTTTGCGTTACGCAATCATGATTAATGGAGTCACCTCCTTAGCCATGATGAAAGCGGATGTTCTCAATACATTTGAAACCATTAAAGTTTGCACACATTACAAAGTAAATGGCGAGCTTACAGCCGATATGCCATACGATTTATGTTGTGTGGATGCCGAACCGGTGTACAAAGAATTAAAAGGATGGAATTGCGATTTAACCGGGATTTCTGAATATAAAAATCTGCCTAAAGCATTACTCGATTACACCTTGTTCCTGGAAAAAGAATTAGGTGTTTCCATCGATGTAATTTCGGTAGGACCTGACCGCACGCAAACCCTGCTAAAAAACTAATTCAGGACCATGGCAGGGAATCTCCACAAACTGATTGGTGGCGACTTCCCGGAGAGGGAAATCAACCGCCTGGCTATTCCTGCCATCATTGCTTCCATTGCTGAGCCTTTAATTTCTATTGGAGATGCTGCCATTATTGGTCAGTATGCCGAAAAAGATTCTGTATCACTCGGTGCTGTGGCTGTTGGTTCAACCTTTTTTCTGAGTATCATTTGGGTATTTGCTCAAACCCGCACCGCTATGTCGTCGGTGATGTCGAGATATTACGGTGAGAAAAAACTGGAGGCTGTTCGAACGCTGGTTCCGCAAATGATATTTATGAATTTCATGTTGGGACTTTTTTTCTACCTGTTCACCAATTTATTTTCCAGAGAAATTTTTACGCTTTACAATGTAGAAGGACAACAACTCGAAGAAACGATTCGTTATTTCAGTATCCGGTCCATTGGATTTCCATTTGTATTATCCACCATGATGATGTTTGGTGTTTTTCGGGGAATTCAAAACACAGTTTGGGCTATGTCGATTAGTTTGGTTGGCGGATTAATCAATATTCTTCTCGATCAAATTCTCATTGGAGGGGTGGATGGATTAATATCTCCAATGGGCATCGAAGGCGTTGCATTTGCCAGCTTGTGTGCACAACTTGTAATGTTTGTAATGGCCATATTTTTCCTCTATAAAAAAGCGGGTTATTCCCTTAATTTTTTGTTCCCGGTAAATCAGGAAGTCTATTGGTTACTCCATTTAACCGGAAATCTGATTATCCGTTCTCTCGCTGTGCAAACTGCTTATTTCTTTTCCGGAAGAATTGCAGCGGGGTGTGGACCCCATTATCTCAATGTACATGGTGTATTTTGGAACATCTGGTTATTCAGTGCCTTTTTTATTGAAGGTTATTGCAGTGCAGGTAATGCGCTTGCCGGAAAATTTTACGGCGAAAAAAATCCGGAAATGCTTTGGCGCTTATCCAAATTCATGATTAAACGAACCATAGCCATTGGTGTTGGACTAACCCTTATTTATTTCATCACCTACAGATGGATCGGGCATTTATTTTTAACCAATAGTACTGAGTTGGAAATTTTTTATTCTGCTTTTTGGCTGGTAGCCCTTGTTCAACCGTTTAATGCATTTGCCTTTACTTACGATGAATTACTAAAAGGAATCGGAGAAATGAAGTATATTCGAAATACACTCATCATTGCCACCTTTATTGGTTTTGTACCGGTAATTCATTTTTTAGATTTTATGGAATGGCATTTGCTGTCGGTATGGTCGGCATTTATCGTTTGGATGAGTATTAGAGGGGGACGCTTAATGCTTTATTTTAATCGTAATTTCAGCTACTGATGAAAAAAATATTTTTAATAGTATTTACCATCGCACTTTCTGTTTCTAATCCATTACAGGGTTGGAGTCAGAAGGATTCATTGGTAGAAAAAGAGATCCGCGATGCCGAGGAGCAATTAAAGATCATCCGCGAAAGGGAAATTCAAACTCAACTGCGCATCGAATTGCTAAAAATGCAAATGTGCAGTACCATGTTACAAACCATCGGATTTCCCATTGTATCGGGTGGATCTTTTCCAACTATTTCTCACCATGCTATGGTGCTGGCTTATGATGAAAGCAATGAACAGGCCAAATGGGTAATGCATGTTATTTTACCGGATATTCTGGACGGAAAAGTTGCACGCACCAATGATTTCAGAAAAGATACATTGGTAAAAACAGGAACCGCAGAAAAAGAAGATTATTGGAAAAGTGGATACGACCGTGGCCACCTTGCTCCTTCTGCTGATTTCAGATGGTCGCCCACTGCACTGAGTGAATCGTATTTTTATTCGAATATGAGTCCGCAAAAACCCGAATTAAACCGCGAGAAATGGGCTGAGATGGAAGATCTGCTGAGGGAATACGTTATGAATAACGGGCATAAATTATTTGTAGTTACGGGTCCCGTTATGAAGGATTCGCCCGGACAAATCGGCAATAAAAACAAGGTAACTATTCCGGGGTATTTTTATAAAGTTGCCATGGATCCCGCATCGAAAGTGGGAATTGCTTTTATCATGCCGAATGATCGTTGTCCAAAAACCGTTCTGCAATATGCAGTGAGCATCGACAGTGTAGAAAAGTTTACGGGCATCAATTTTTTCCCGGTATTAAACGCATCTGAAGAAAAGGAAATTGAATCGAAAACCGACATCGAGAAATGGAAAATCCGTCGCGAAGACGGGAATGCCGACCCGATTAATCCGGAAAGTCTGCCGAAAGGGAAGTTCAATACCTCTCAGGCAAAATATCACATTGGTGATAAAGCTACGGTTTGCGGCAAAGTAGTTTCTGCCAAATATAATGAGAAATCAGGCGCTACGTTTATAAATCTGGACCGCAAATTCCCGGACCAGATTTTTACCATTCAAATCTGGAAGGACAGTCGCCAGAATTTTAGCTACCACCCTGAAGAAGAGCTGCTTAACAAAACTATTTGCGTTACCGGTAAAATACTTGAAAATCAAGGAGTTCCGGTAATGACCATTTATAATGAAAGCGCTATTGAGATTGAAGAAGATTAATTTATTTTCAGAAGCAACCTTTTTTGTTTATCTTAGTCTAATATGTAAAATCATCCTCATGAAAAATCTTAAGTTCATATTTACTGCCGTTGTTACCATGTTGGTATTAAGTGTTAGTGCACAAAAATCAGCAGCACCTCAACAACATTCAGCCGACGAGCGCGCAAATCACCGTACCCGTAAAATGGCTGCAGAATTAGCCCTCAATGAGAGTCAGCTTAACGATGTAAAAACGCTTAACCTCGAGTTTGCCAACAAAATGGAAGAAGCGAAAAAGCATGACGGATTTGAAACTGAAAAAGCAAAATTACAAGCGACATACGATTCAAAACTTCAAACGATTCTTTCAGCTCAACAGTTTGAGAAATACAAACAAATGATGGCTGAGAAAAACGAAAAAAGATCCAAATAATTAAACAGGGTTTACAAAAAAAGGGTGTTCGAATGAACACCCTTTTTTATTTTACACTAATTCTATTCAGGCCAATGAACTCGTTAATTCCGGTGTGAAATGTTTTCGTACCCAGGCTTTCAGTTCATGTACATCTTCTTCTACTAATCGGGCTATGGCTTTATAATACTCTTTTCTGAATAATTGCGGATCGAAACTGACCCGCTCGAGAATAAATTTGGTGTATTCCAGAGCGTTCTTTTTCATGGTGTTTTTATTTGGTGCTAATTTCAACGATGAATTTACACAAGAGGTTACCTCGTTGGTCGCAAAAAAACAGCAAAAAAGGCCTGGTTTTTCAACACAGGCCTTGTTAAAAAGATGCTTTTTCGGTTTAGTCAACCACTACCACCAGGTATTTAGAAACACTCCAGAATGCTTTGGCATCGGTAATGACCAATTTCTCTTTCACTTTTTCACCTACTAACTTATAGGAAGAACTTGGGTGTGTGGTTAAAATTTCAATGGTTTTACCACCCAGCGTAATATCGCTGACTTTCGTAATATCCACCTGAGTAAAATAATCCTTATTAAAATCTTCTCTCAATTTCTTGATTTTACCCAATCCAATAAACCCGCCTTCTTTGGTAATAATACCATGCTCCTTTAATTCTTTGGTCGATCCAATCACATAAAATGCAGTATTCAATTCTGCATCTTTTTCTTCCACCACAGCCATGGTTTCATTTAAGGTAGCCGTCAGTTCATCCATCGCAATATCATACTTCGATAATTCTTCACGAAGTGAATTGATCGTGTTTTCCTGATCTTCGATTTTAGTCAGTAAATTCTCAATCATTTTTTCTAGTTCCCCGATTTTCATATCGGCCTTTTTTAATTTGGAACGGAGACTCGAAATTTTGTTTTTGTTTTCCTCCATCAGGGAGTTGATGATCTGAATTTCCTCAATGATACGGTCCTTCTGATCCGATTCCATTTCCGGATCATTATTGCGACTCATATTGATAGCTCCTTCTTTCTGACGGATCAGGGAAAGATTATCTTCAATTTCATTCAACATGCGGATAGATGCATTCATGGCCGAATCTTTTCCATCGAGATCTGCCCTCAATTTTTCGTTTTCCCGAATGAGACTATCCATTTCCGGATTAGAAACTCCATCGCCGGATGAACCCTGAGGCTGACAAGAAAACAATAGAACCAATGCCGAAGCAAGGAAAATGAGTTTTTTCATAAAAAGGCTGTTTCAACAAAAATAAGAATTCCCCATTAAACCGAACATTCCTTATTTTTATTGCTCAATTCCAAACCATGAAGAACAAATTCCTATTGCTGATTAGCTTCCTTTCCTTTAACTATCTGGTTCAGGGACAACAAGTGCGCTATTCCCTATCAATGCCACGGCCTGAAACGCATTAT
This sequence comes from Flavobacteriales bacterium, assembly GCA_019694795.1. Taxonomy (NCBI): domain Bacteria; kingdom Pseudomonadati; phylum Bacteroidota; class Flavobacteriia; order Flavobacteriales; species Flavobacteriales bacterium. The sequence continues at coordinate 33,325 of JAIBBF010000026.1, forward strand.
TTTGAGGTGGACATGTACATCTCGGGCTTTAAAGGAAATTTTCTGGACCTCAGCATGCCGGTTTGGGCTCCGGGATCTTACCTGGTAAGGGAATTTGAAAAGAACGTCGATTTTTTTGAAGCTGAATCGAACGGCAAAAAACTAGGCGTAAAAAAAGCAGACAAAAACACCTGGCGAATCGAAACGGTTTCTTCCGATATCCATGTCCATTACTCTGTTTATGCGTATGAACTTTCAGTTCGGACTTCCTTTTTAGATGATAGTCACGGATACATCAACGGCACTTCTGTATTTATGTACATCGAAGGAAAAAAGAACCTCAGCGGAACACTTGAAATAAAACCACATCCTTCGTTTAAGAAGATTTCTACTTCATTAGAAAAAACCGGAACCAATACCTATCATTTTCCCGATTACGATATACTGGCAGATTGTCCCATCGAAATCGGAAATCAATTCACTTTTCATTTTAATGCTGCAGGTGTAGATCATGAAGTAGCGATGTATGGTGATGGGAATTATGATGTGGAAGAATTGAAAAAAGACATGGCAAAAGTGGTGGAAGCAGCCACCCGGGTATTTGGTGAAAATCCCAATAAATATTATTTATTTATCGTGCATAATTTAACTGTGGGTTCGGGTGGACTCGAACATCTGAGTTCAACTACTCTACAGGTTAACCGCTACACCTATTCCGGTTCGGGCTATAAAGGATTTTTAAGTTTGGTTGCCCATGAATATTTCCATTTATGGAACGTTAAACGCATGCGCGCCGATGTTCTGGGTCCCTTCAATTACGATCAGGAAAATTACACCACACTCCTTTGGGTGCAGGAAGGATTTACTTCGTATTACGATGAGTTACTACTCGTGCGCAGCGGTTATCACGATGTGAAAGATTATTTCCGCATTTTATCCGGCATGATGAATACGCTGGAAACTACACCTGGAAATAAAGTACAATCGGCAGCTGAGTCGAGTTACGATGCATGGATTAAAGGATATCGTCCGAATGAAAATTCAGTGAATTCGCAGATTTCTTATTATTCCAAAGGACAAGTTTTAGGTTGGATTCTGGATATGGAAATCATTATTCGCACCAAAGGTGAAAAGCGATTGGATGATTTAATGAGCTACCTCTACAACACCTATTACAAAAAAGAAAAAAGAGGATTCTCAGAAACTGAATTCATGAAAGCAGCCAATTTAATTGCCGGTAGCGACTTATCTGCATTTTTCACGGATTACGTTTATGGAACAAAAACCATCGATTATCAATCGTACCTCCAGCATTTTGGATTACGACTGGTACAGAACGACAAATCCGGTGAAGTTTGGCTAGGAGCAAAATTGAGTGATGCAGGAGGAAAAATTATCGTGAAAGAAACCACCCGTGGAGGAAGCGCTTACGAATCGGGATTGAATGTGAACGATGAAATTATTGCATGCAATGGAATCCGAATGGATCTTTCCACCTTTAACCGATTAATTGCCGGTGGAGTTGCGGGTCAGGAATTCAATTTGGTGATTGCCCGCGACAATGTAATGAAAGATCTAAAAATCAAACTGCTACCTAATCCCTTTAAGGATCATCAGGTAGCAGCTGCAGATCAAACAGATGTAAATCAGGAAAAACTCCTGAAAAAATGGTTGGGGAAATAATTTCCCTTCCATTGCCTTAGTTATTTTTTAGATCAATGGCTGTTTCAACCACTGTAAAAGAGGCGTTTTTATGGTATTTTTTATAACCGGTGTAGGCAGGACAAGAAGTTCCTTTGCTGCAGGAGGTCATGAGTGATGCTCCGAGAATCAAGGTTGCTGCTACTTTAGATGCGCCTTTAAGGAAGTGGTTGTTCAATTTCATGATCGCTGGTTTTAAGAGGTTGTATAGAGGTTGTTTTTGTTTGTTCTGAAACGATAGGTACAGGCTCCACAAAAATTCCATAAAAAAAGAATAAAAAAAATTTATGAAGTTTTTGGAGAATTCTCCCTACCTTAATAAAACCTAAGAATTTCTCTTGTTTCTGGCTATTTTCCATACAGTTGAGTCCCTGAGCGATGAAAAGCTCCTGGAAAAATACCGTAGCAGCGGAAACTCCTGGTATGTAGGCGAGTTATACAAAAGATATACCAAAGCAGTAGCCGGTGTATGCTATTCCTATTTTAAAGATCGGGATGAAGCCGAAGACACTGTAATGGAAATATTCGAACTGGTTATCAGTGATTTAAAAAAATATGAGGTACAAACTTTTAAACCCTGGCTCTTTTCGGTGGTTCGACATTATTGTCTGAGAAAGAAGGAAAAAAGTAAAAAGGCATTCGATCATCATCAGGACCTCAAAAAAAATCCGGATTATTTTATGGAATCTTCCGACGAGCTGTCCCTTTCCTTTTTAGATGGGCAGGTTTCGCGGGATATGCATGTGGAATTAGAAAAAGCCATAGCCCAGTTAAAAGATGAACAAAGAATCTGTGTTGAATTATTTTTCCTGCAAGACAAAAGCTATCAGGAAATTAGCACAATTACAGGTTACAGTTTAAATAATGTAAAGAGCCATATTCAAAACGGAAAACGAAATCTTAAAATTCTTTTAGAAAGCCAAAATGGCTAAGCCTAAGCAAACATATCGCCCCGATTGGTCTTTAGATCCTGAAATTTCGGATCTGCTTAAGGATTTTAGTCCTGCCGATTTTGCCATGGCCGAAGAGATTTCGAAGTCGGTAAACCTGCGTATTGATGGCATGGTGCCCCCTCCTCCGGCTACCGCTAAATATGTACCTCATTTTCTGTATGGTCTTGTTCTTCTGTCGGGAATTGCATTTTATTTCCTCTGGCAAGATGAAAAACAATTGGCCGATTCAGGTTCAGCTTCATCACCCGGTGAAAATAAAAATACAAGCATTGTTCAAGCCCCATCCTCAACCTCTGATCATACCGTTCAAAAAGTAGATGAGTCGGGAACTTTTCCTGCCAATGAAAATGGAACAAAACAAGTTTTGGCTCCCGAAATCACAGATAACAACACCAAAAATGAAAACGATCTCGCGGAAAGTCTAACCGAAAATAAAACGGATAACCTGGAAAATTCGCTGGGAACAGAAACCAACACTACAAAGGATAACAAAGAAAAAAATCAGGAAATAATCCCGGTTGATAATACCAAAAAGCAGGCGGAGGACAATAATCGTTTTGTTTATTTACGCATTGCTAATGTTCAGGTGATGAACAAAGTTGATCTGGCATCTTCTACTGGATCCGGAAATAAAACGACCAAAGTAAATGATCCCAACATTGGTGGAAAAACCATTACCAAAACAAAAAACAATACCTATGCCTTGGACGATATGCCGCAACATAGCGGAGGCGATCAGGGGCTTATTTCATACATTTCCAGAAACCTTAGTAATCGTATTTATATCCGGAAATCAACTGCAGTTAATACGGTGAATGTCCGCTTTGAAGTAAATTCAAAAGGAAAAGTTGAAAATGTCTCCATGCTGGATGATATTCCAGGTCCAATGGAAAAAGAAATCATCAGTGTTTTAGAAAATGACAATGGTTGGAGTCCCGGTAAAAAATCCGGTAAAAAAGGAAGCCTGGAAATCATTTTGAGTATTCAGTTTTACTGGTAAATTCTTCAGAAAAACTTATCGTTAAAATTAACCAGGTAAAGTTTTACACTTGCACGGGTGATGGCTGTATACAACCATCTTAAAAATTCCTGATCCATCATTTCATC
>JAIBBF010000027.1 GCA_019694795.1 Flavobacteriales bacterium
CAATGGCCGGCGCTTTCGGGTACTTTCGTTACCACTTCTGCTTCTTACGATCAGCATGTGGAATCGATTTACGGTGGTATTGGATTATTAGTGACCAACGACAAAGCCGGTGAAGGAACCCTGAATACAACTACTGTTTCCGGAATTTATGCTTATCAATTAAAACTCGGTAGAAAATTCTCTTTACGTTTCGGTGTACAGGCTACTTATTTCCAAAAATCGCTCGACTGGAGCAAGCTCACCTTTGGTGATATGATTGACCCTCGTCGCGGTTTCGTTTACCAAACCGGAGATGTACCACGCGGAGGATCGGTTGGTAATGTTGACTTCTCTGCAGGTGTTCTCGGTTTCTCCGAAAATTTTTACATCGGATTTTCTGCGCATCACTTAACTGAACCGAATGAATCATTAGTTACAGGAAACAGTCCGCTGCCCATGAAAATTTCTGGTCACGCCGGTGCAGTTATTCCTTTAAACAACAATAAATACTCTACCAACGAAGCAACGATTTCGCCGAATATCATGTATCGTTCGCAAGGCACCTTCCAGCAATTGAATATGGGATTGTACATCAATACCAAAAACATTGTGTTTGGAGCATGGTACAGAAATAAAGACGCATTTATTGCATTAATAGGTATCCAGACCGATGTGGTTAAAATCGGATATTCCTATGATGTAACCATATCGAAATTGACCAATGCATCGGGTGGATCTCATGAAATTTCCATGGGAATCAACATTCCGTGTAAACCTAAAAAGCGGAGTTTCAGAACGATAAGCTGTCCTTCGTTTTAATTTGACAAAAATTTGTAACCAAAGAAGTAACATCTACTTATAAAGTAAAATTCAGCAGGAATATTAATTAAGGAGAAAATGATGAAGCAGACGAGTTTAAGATGGTTTGGAGTTGCAGTAGCAGCGACTCTTTTTGTCTCTTCTTGTAAGTATGAAACCTCCCCTGTTACCGGATGGGATTATAACAATCCGGATAATGGTGGTTATCAAAGGGTTCCTTACGAAGAGCAGGAAACCGGTCCAGGTTTGATCCTCGTGGAGGGAGGAACATTCACTATGGGACGTATCGAGCAGGATGTGGTTCATGACTGGAACAATGTTCCCCGTCGTGTTACTGTATCATCCTTCTATCTGGATGAAACTGAAGTAACCAACTTCAACTGGTGCGAATACTTGTACTGGTTGAAACGTGTTTATACAGAGTTCGGTCAGATTTACATCAATGCATTACCTGATACATTGGTATGGCGTGAAAAACTGGCTTACAATGAACCATATGTAGAATATTACCTGCGCCACCCGGCTTACCGCGATTATCCGGTGGTTGGTGTTAGCTGGTTACAGGCAAATGAGTTCTGCGCATGGAGAACTGACCGTGTAAACGAATATATTTTGATTCGCGAAGGCGTATTGAACTGGGATGCTACCCAGCCTAACGATCCATTTACTACAGATGAGTATTTGAGTCAGCCTGGTGGTGTAGCACACTCCAATGGTGTTGAAAATTTATTGGTTGACCTTAACAAGCAACAAAATCCGGGACCAGGTAAAAAAGGTAAAAAAGCCTTAGGCCGTCGTCACGTTCGTATGGAAGATGGTATTCTTCTTCCACGCTACCGCCTGCCAACTGAGGCTGAGTGGGAATACGCTGCTTATGGTCTGATCGGTAACTCTATCGAAGAACGCGTTGTAGAACGTCGCTTATATCCTTGGAATGGTCACTGGGTACGTAACCCGGAGGCTAAATGGCAAGGTGAAATGTTAGCTAACTTCGTTCGCGGACGTGGTGACTATATGGGTGTTGCCGGTAAACTGAACGATGCTGCTGACATTACTGCTCCGGTAACTTCTTACTGGCCTAACGATTACGGTCTGTATAACATGGGTGGTAACGTATCTGAGTGGGTAATGGATGTTTATCGTCCTTTAACTTCTGAAGATGCAGACGAATTCCGTCCATTCCGCGGTTCTGTTTTCAAAACCAAAGTGCTTAACTCAGAAGGTATTGTTGACAACAAACACGAAGAAACCATTTATGATATCGATGCTATGCGCATTTATCTGGATTCATTCCGTGTTGCCCGCAGAAATGCAGATCGTTTAACCATGGAAGAAGATTCATTAATGGGCTTCCTGATTGACATCGTGGACTCAGCGATCACCGTTAAAAACAGCTTCCGTGCATCTTACAAATACAAGCACAACCCTGTTCGTGAAAACGAGCAAATGATTCAGGCTTCTATTATCATCCGTGAGATCTTCGACGCTGCTTTAGTTGACTTTGAAACCAATCTTCAGGATTCTGATCCGAAATATGAAAACTATCAAATCGAAATCATTCCGGTGATTCGTGTTAAGATGGCAGATTTCGTGATTAACACTCCGGGTAATATCAAATGGAGAGAAGTTACTGAAGAGGAAAATCTGGATCGCAGAAACTATCGCAAATCAGACAATATCGACTATTTAGATGGTGATATCGCTTCTTCTCAGTTGTACAACAACTCGAAAGAAATCGAAAACATCAACACCGACAAACGCTGGCAGGAAAACATCATGTACCAAAACCGTTTCGAAGGTGTAAATCGTCACGATAACTCTTCTACTCCAACCACGTTAGTAAGTAACCGCACACGCGTTTACAAAGGTGGTAGCTGGAGAGACCGTGCCTACTGGATGAACCCTGGTACTCGTCGCTACCTCGATGAGCGTCGCGCTACGGCTACCATCGGATTCCGTTGTGCAATGGATCGCCTTGGAAGTCCAATCGGATTAGGCGGCAAGAAAAAGAAGAAAAAGAAAAAATAATCCAACATAAAAAGCCCTCCCCGCGGAGGGCTTTTTTATTTAAGGAAATTATGATTTGTATCAACAATTGATACGACCGTAAAGATCTTTTGTATTTTTACATCATGAAGATTGAAGATGAAATCAAGCAAAAGAAATTCGCGTCCGAATTTCATAAAGCACAGGTAAATATTTTGTTTACCTCATCGTGGCTGGGAGCACAAATGATGCACATTCTTAAACCTCACGGCATTTCCTCCCAACAGTTTAATATCATGCGGATTTTAAGAGGACAATATCCTAATCCTGCACCATTAAAATTATTGACCGAGCGCATGATCGACCGGATGTCGAACACATCACGTCTGGTGGAAAAACTGGTACAGAAAAAACTGGTGGAACGAAAAGTATGTAAGGACAACCGCCGGCAGATTGATATCGTGCTCACCGAAAAAGGAATGACACTGATTAACCTTGTTTCGGAAGATGTAGACAAATACTTTAAAAAAGTACAAATCATCACCAATGAAGAAGCGAAAGAATTAAATCGTATTCTTGATAAACTTAGAGGTGAATAATTGAAAGAATACCATACATAAAATCAGAAGATGAAACTTCAAAATTATATCAGCGGACAATGGGTAGCCGGAGAAGGCGACGGACAAGTTTTGTTTAATGCCATCACAGGTGAAGAAATTGCCACCGCATCCAGTAAGGGCATCGACTTTGCAGAAGTGCTTAATTACGGAAGAAAAGTAGGAAATCCCGCCTTACGTAAACTCACGTTTCAGGAACGCGGAAGAATGCTTAAAGCATTGGCGATGTACCTGATGGAACGCAAAGAAAATTATTATAAAGTTTCTGCTGCAACCGGAGCAACACGTGCCGACAGCTGGATTGATATTGAAGGAGGAATCGGTAATTTATTTGCCTATGCAAGTTTACGCCGCCAGTTTCCCAATGAAACCTTTTGTGTGGAAGGTGAAATAGCTAAACTTTCGAAAAACAACACATTTATTGGTCACCATATCTGCGTTCCCAAACGAGGAGTTGCTGTTCACATCAATGCATTTAATTTTCCGGTATGGGGCATGCTGGAAAAAGTTGCCGTTAATTTTTTAGCCGGTGTTCCTGCTGTAGTAAAACCCGCAACCGTTACTTCTTTTTTAACCGAGGCAGTAGTACGCGATATTATTGCATCCGGAATTCTACCGGAAGGCGCTTTACAATTGATCTGTGGCTCTGCAAATGGCATTATTGATCATGTAATTTCTCAGGATGTAGTCACCTTTACAGGCTCTGCCCACACCGGTAAAATGCTGAAATCTCACCCGCGTTTAATTGAAGAAGCAGTTCCATTCAATATGGAGGCCGATTCACTGAATGCAATGGTGCTGGGTGAAGATGTAAAACCGGGATCGGCTGAGTTTGATATTTTCATTAAGGAAGCCACACGCGAAATCACCATTAAAGCCGGACAAAAATGTACTGCCGTTCGTCGACTCATTGTTCCGGCTCCATTGATAGAAGATGTTCAGATTGCTCTCGGAAAACGTCTTGCTTCCACCGTAGTTGGTGATCCTTCCAAAGAAGGTGTTCGCATGGGCGCCTTGGCAGGAAAAACACAAGTGAAAGAGGTTCTGGAGAAAATTGATATTCTGAAAAAAACACAGGAAGTCGTGTTTGGCGATTTATCTGCATTCGAAGTGGTAGGTGCCGATAAAAACAAAGGCGCATTTTTACCTCCTGTTTTATTCCTGAATAAAGATCCGTTTAAAAATCAGGATTGCCACAATATTGAAGCGTTTGGACCTGTATCTACTATTATGCCCTACAAAGGCATAGAAGAGGCCATAGAACTCGCGCAATTGGGTAAAGGATCATTGGTAACCTCCATGATCACTGCCGACGACAGACTGGCCCGTGAATATGTATTAGGTGCTGCTCCATATCATGGACGTATTCTCATTTTAAACGAAAAATGTGCGAAGGAAAGTACCGGACATGGTTCGCCGATGCCCATGCTAACACATGGTGGTCCCGGTCGCGCTGGCGGCGGTGAGGAAATGGGTGGAAAGCGTGGCGTATTTCATTATCTGCAACGCACCGCCATTCAGGGTCACCCCACTACCCTTACCAACATCACCAATCAGTTTATGGTGGGATCGGAATACAAGGAAACTCCGGTACATCCTTTCCGTAAGCATTTTGAAGAATTGGAAATCGGAGAAACCGTATTTACGCATAAACACACCGTAACCGATGCGGATATTGTAAATTTTGCCAATGTAAGCGGCGATAATTTCTATGCGCACATGGATGCTACTTCTTTAGAAGGAACCATTTTCGAAAGAAGAGTAGCGCACGGCTATTTTGTACTTTCTAAAGCGGCCGGACTATTTGTAGATCCTAAAAAAGGACCGGTATTGTTAAACTATGGTCTCGATGAAGCTCGCTTTACCAAACCGGTTTATCCGGGAATGACAATCGCCGTAAAATTCACGGTGAAAGAAAAAATCGATCAGGAAAAACGAAATGAAGAAGATATCGCGAAAGGAATCGTGAAATTTCTGGTAGATGTATATGATGAAAGCGGAGAAACCGTCGCCATTGCCACCATTCTCACCATGGTGAAGAAGTTGGATCAGAATTAAATAAAAAACCGCCTCGCCAGGCGGTTTTTTTGTTTCTGACCAATTTCAGTTTTATCCATCATCATTTCTGATCTGCCTCATATTTTTCAATGTTGATGTGGGCGATGTTTGTATCGTAAAACTTACGCATATGAAACGTTCAACTATCGCATCAATCGTTATTCTGCTGATTATGATTTACCCTTTCAAATTGGCCTATTTAAGTACTGAAATTCATGGCATGGTTCCAATGGTAGGATTTCTGATCACCGTGTTTGGATTCCTTGCGATACTCACGATAAATTCTTTTGGTGGCAGTTCGAGAGAAACCCACTAATTGTCCGTTCTTTTATCCTCTCTTCTGGTTTTTGGTGTCAAGAGCTGCGGCGTCCCGTAGCTCTTGACTTTTTTATACAGGTACCATTTCGATTTTATCATTATTTTCGGCTATGGCATACTGGAAAAAACAACTCCCCAACCCACCCTATTATGCGGTGATTTTCATTTCAACCCGAAGTAATGAACTGGAAGGTTATGCGGAAATGGATGAATTAACCCTCCGTTTGGCCACTGAGAGTGAAGGTTTTATTGGCTATGAAAGCATTAAATCGGGCAATCAGGGCATTTTTATTTCGTATTGGGAAAATGAAGAAGCCATTGAGCGCTGGAAACATCACCCGGTACATTTGGAAGCCAAGCAAAAAGGATTTACCCTTTGGTACGAAAAATTCATTTCGCAGGTATGTTTGGTACAAAGTTCAAGAGAACACCTGTTGCAGGGGAAATAGGATGTTCTATTTGACTTAAAATCTTAATTTTGAACAAAACATTTTCAATGAGCACCATTACGGAACAAGGGCACGTAAAAACAAACGTTAACAACGGAATTGCGGAGGTGGAATTTTTTCACCCCATGAGTAATTCCATGCCCGGTAAACTTTTAAATCAATTGGCCGATACCATCACGGAGATCGGAAAAAATAAAGATGTAACCGTTATCATTTTACGTTCATCGGGAGATAAAGCGTTTTGTGCCGGTGCTTCATTTGATGAATTGATTTCGATTAAAGATTTTGAAACCGGAAAAAAATTCTTCTCCGGATTTGCCAACGTGATTAACGCCATGCGTAAATGTCCGAAATTTATTATTGGACGAATCCAGGGTAAAGCAGTTGGTGGTGGCGTTGGATTGGCTTCTTCGGTTGATTATTGTTTTGCTACTTCTGCTGCCTCTGTAAAATTATCGGAACTGGCAGTGGGAATTGGTCCATTCGTTGTTGGTCCCGCCGTTGAACGTAAACTCGGATTATCGGGGATGTCGGAATTGGCCATTAATGCTACGGAATGGCGTTCTGCCGAATGGGCAAAAACAAAAGGTTTATACAACGAGGTTTTTGAGAGCAGCGAACAAATGGATGCCGCTATTCAAACCCTCGCCGATCGTTTATCGAAATCCAACCCCGAGGCGATGTCGATGTTAAAATCGATTTTCTGGCAGGGAACTGAACATTGGGATGAGTTGCTGTATGAACGCGCCGGCATGAGCGGAAAATTAGTATTAAGTGAATTCACGGTGAATGCCATTAATTCATTTAAAGGAAAATCTTAATTAGTAAACGTCCATTTATAAAATACCTATACCATGAATTTTGCGGAGATCAAGTTGCGTTTGGAGGAATATTTAAAGCATCCGAGTTTTGAAGAAATCATGAATGATGCCGGAGATTTAATCCGGGATTTTCAACATCTCGTAGAAAAACATCCTGTACGTGCCGAAACCGGTGAAGAAGGAGAATATGATACGAGTTACGATTTCATTGAGGAAATCCGTGAAATGGTAAAGGACTACCGTGTTCGTCGTGAAGAACTGCGCAAGAATAAAACGGAATCTGAAAAATCGAACCTGAAAGAAAAACAAGCGATTCTTGCTGAGATTTTAAGGGTAATCAGCGAAGAAGAAAATATTTCGAAAGCCTATCAGCAATTCAACGATTTAAAAGATAAATGGAGAAACATTGGTTCTGTTCCTTCAGATAAACATCACGATATTCAACGCGAATTTTCCCGTCTCTCGGAATTGTTCTATTACAACATGAACATTTACAAAGAACTTCGCGAAAACGATCTCAAAAAAAATACGGGATCGAAAATGGAATTGGTGGATAAACTGATTGCTCTGGCCGAGAGTAACAGTCTGCGCGATCTGGAAGGTGGACTAAGAGCTGTTCAACGCGAGTGGGATCATACCGGTGCCGTGCTGAAAGAAAAATGGGAAGATATCCGGAATCAGTATTGGGATTTGGTGAAAAAAGTGGAAGATAAAATCCATTCACTTCGTGAAGAACGCGAGAAAAAACAAGAAGAATTTTTGGCCGCTAAACGTCGGTTAGTCGAAAAAGCCAAAGAAGTAGCAGCGCGGGAAAATACCAACCAGAAAGACTGGGAAAAACATACCGAGGAATTACTTGCTCTGCAAAATGAATGGAAGACCATTGGTTTTGCCGCGAAAGAAGAAAATGAAAAAATCTGGCAGGAATTCAGAAGTGTGTGTGATGGATTTTTCGCTTCGAAAAAAGAATTTTTCGGTGAACTGAAAAATGTTTTCGATGAGAACAAGAAGAAGAAACAAACGCTGATTGAAAAAGCGGAAAAATTAAAGGACAGCAATGATTGGAAGGAAGCCGGAAATCAACTGATTCAATTGCAAAAAGAATGGCAAAAAATCGGATCTGCCGGTAAAAAAGCAGAACATCCTTTATGGCTTCAATTCCGTGCTGCCTGCGATGCGTTTTTTAATCGCAAAAAAGAACATTTTGCAGCACAGGATTTAGCCCTGGAAGAAAATCTCCGCAAAAAAGAAGCATTCATTGCTTCATTAGCGAGCATGGAAATCACAGGCAGCGATGAAGAAAAAATCGCACGGTTAGGCGCTATCAGCAAAGAATTCTCTTCACTTGGCGAAATCCCCATGAAAGAAAGAGAACGCGTTTCTAAAAGCTTTAGAACTGCCCTGGAAGAGCTTTCACAGAAAATCAATATCGACCCCAACCTCAAGGAGACTACCTTATTGAAATCGAGAATTGCGGCATTGCAACAATCGGACAATGCGGAATATTTATTAGCGAAAGAAAAACAACAAATCCGCGATAAGATCAACCGCAATAATGAGGAGATCATTAAGCTGGAAAACAACATGGGATTCTTCGGTAATTCCAAAGGTGCCTCTGAAATGCTGAAGGATTATCAGGTTAAAATTGATGATTTGAAAAAGCAAAACGACAGCCTGAAAGAAAAACTAAAACTCTTTCCAAAAAAATAAAAAGATGCCGCCTCAGAGCGGCATTTTTTTTGAAGTTATCGCCTTCTTTCTATCAGAAATGTTGGAACCTCATTCATTCTTTATACCCAAAAATGCTCCCTTACAAATTGCATAGCAAAACATCTCTTTGGCAGAAAGCAAATTAGCGGAAATGGAGAAAAATAAAATTTCACAAAAGAAGGGAAATACCAATAAAAATTTCGATTTTAACCATAACCGTAAAACTTTATTCTTTCGTTTTTGTATATTGCAATAGAAACTTTTACGGTGATGAGCGAATTGACAACCAAACATGCGCCCGAAAAAATGGGTCAGATGGATCAGAAAACTTTGTTGAAGGCCTGGGAATTGATGTGCACGGCAAAAGCCATGGCTGAGTTGTATGAGAAGAATAAAGAAGTGACGGCAAAATATGTTCATGCGACTTCGCGTGGACATGAGGCTATTCAAATTGCGCTTGGATTGCAATTAAAAGCACAGGATTTTTTATCGGCCTATTACCGCGACGATTCCATGTTGTTATCCATTGGAATGACACCCTATGAATTGATGCTTCAACTATTGGGGAAACGCGACGATCCATTTTCCGGTGGTCGACATTACTACTCGCATCCTTCACTCCGCAGAGATCATATGCCGAAAATTCCCATGCAATCTTCCGCAACAGGTATGCAGGCGATTCCTACTACCGGCGTGGCCATGGGATTAAAATACAGAGAGCAAACCGGAATGGAACCGGATCGTGGTTTAGAAAATCCGATTGCTGTTTGTTCATTGGGAGATGCCTCCATCACCGAAGGTGAAGTAGCGGAAGCTTTTCAAATGGCAGTGCTAAAAAAATTACCGATTCTATATTTGATCCAGGATAATGAATGGGATATTTCTGCCAATGCAAAAGAAATTCGCGCACAGGAAGCCTGGGAATATGCACAGGGATTTAAAGGACTCGAAGTTCGTCGCGTTAACGGAAGTGATTTCGTTGAGTGTTATACCGTCATTCAGGAAGTTCTTGAACTCATCCGTAAAGAGCGACGTCCATTCATGATTCATGCAAAAGTTCCATTGCTCAATCACCACACGTCAGGTGTTCGGAAAGAATGGTACAGAGAAGATTTGGAAGAGCAAACGAAACGTGACCCATTTCCGTTTTTCAGAAATCAACTGTTGGAATCCGGAATTAGAGATGGTCAACTCAAAGAACTTGAAATTTTCGCTGAGCTGGAAGTCGAAAAACAATACAAACAAGCACTCGCTGCCGAAGATCCGCAGCCGGATGATATTTACAATGCCATCTTTGCTCCTACTCCAATTACAGAAGAAAAAGGGGAACGTTCTCCGAAAGGAAAACAAGCAACGGTGATGGTCGACTCTGCCCTATTTGCTATTCGCGAATTAATGAGCAAGCATAAAGAATGTTTGTTGTACGGACAGGATGTTGGTCACCGCTTAGGTGGTGTATTCCGCGAAGCTGCAACACTGGCACAGACATTCGGAAATGAACGCGTGTTTAATACACCGATACAGGAAGCATTTATTGTTGGATCTACAGTTGGAATGAGTGCAGTTGGATTAAAACCCATTGTTGAAGTTCAATTTGCAGATTATATCTGGCCGGGTTTAAATCAATTGTTCACCGAAGTTTCGCGCTCCAATTATTTATCGAACGGAAAATGGCCGGTGAGTATGATTTTACGTGTTCCCATTGGCGCTTACGGAAGCGGTGGTCCTTATCACTCTTCCAGTGTTGAATCGGTGGTATCGAATATTAAGGGAATTAAAGTGGCTTATCCTTCTACCGGAGCAGATTTAAAAGGTTTGATGAAATCGGCCTATTACGATCCGAATCCGGTAGTGATGCTTGAGCACAAAGGTTTATACTGGAGTAAGCTAAAAGGCACGGAAGAAGCACGTACCATTGAGCCGGATGAAGATTATGTCATTCCTTTTGGAAAAGGAAGAATGGTGCAGGAATCGGATAAAGATTTAGCAGCAAAAGGGGAAACCATGACCATTATTACCTATGGGATGGGTGTGTATTGGGCAAGAAACGCATGCAAGAATTTAGGTCTTACCGATAAAGTTGAAATTATTGACTTACGCACACTGGTTCCTTATGATGAGGAAATGGTGTTTGAATCGGTGAAGAAAAACGGAAGATGTATGGTGCTTACCGAAGAACCCATTACCAATTCATTTGCACAGGCCATTGCAGGAAAAATTTCGGAACAATGTTTTAGATTCCTCGATGCACCGGTCGTTGCAAAAGGAGCCATCGATTTACCGGCAATTCCATTGAACAGTACCCTGGAAGCAGCCATGTTGCCAACGGTACCCAAAGTGGAGAAATGGATTGAAGAAGTTCTACAGTATTGAAATTTTTTGCTACATTGAAGAAAACCTTCTTCGATGAAAAACATTCTACCCGCTGTATTCGCGTTTTTTTTCGCGGTACAATTTTCTCTTGCACAGAATTCCTATTGCGATTCGACCGGTAACGTAGTTATTTTCTCCAATTACGATGGCGGAATTTTAAACATCAATGTGGATGTGGACATTCCGAATTTAAAAATTGGAATTACTACTTACGAAGCCGCACAAATCAACATCAGCGGAACCTATGCCTCGAATGTTACCGAAGTTGTTTATGCCGGCTACATTGGCACGAATGATAATTGCGGACTCGGCGTAACCAGTGTCTCCATCAACGGTGCGGGAACTGCAACCACCAATATTCTTCAATATCCCGCTGCGACTATTAGTAATCCGAATGGCTACAATTATATCATTTGTGCCTATAGTTGCGACATCAACACCAATCAGGGAGGATGCAATACGGTGGACCAGATCAGCGGATTTTTTCTGAATCACTTCGGTGGATCATTGCTGATGCATCAAACCAATTACAATTGCTGGCAACCTGCCGTTACACGAAATATTTCTTCCGGTGGAAATTGTTGCATTACTCCTCCCCTTCCTCCCAATGCAAATTTTACAGCGAGCAACACCACCATTTGTGCCGGCGATTGTATTGACTTTACCGATCTCTCTGCCAACGCACCTACTATGTGGAACTGGTCCTTCCCCGGAGCATCCACTACTACGTCGGGCAACCAGGATCCAAGCGGAATTTGTTATCCCACTGCAGGAAATTATACGGTAACGCTCACTGCGGGGAATGGACAAGGCAGCAGCACGCACACAATGAATATCACTGTAAATGCAAATCCTTCTACTCCGGTCATCACTCAAAATGTTGGCGTATTATCCACCAGCGGCGGCATCAGCTACCAATGGTTCCTCAATGGAAATCCGATCTCGGGTGCGAATGCATCTTCTTACACGCCGACATCCAATGGAAGTTACACAGTTGAAATTAGCGATGCCAATGGTTGTACAAGTGTTTCATCTGCATTTGCGTTTAATAGTCTATCAGTAGATGAAAACGCCTGGAATGAAATCACCCTACAACCCAATCCGAGTCAAGGCTCGTTTAAAATTTCCGGTTGCAAAAATCTCTTACCTGAAAAGATTACCATTCTCAGCAGCGAAGGAAAACTGGTTTATTCGAAATCAATTCAATCAGAATCAGATTTAACCATTTTCAATTTTAACCTTGCTCCGGGAGTGTATTTTGTCGCCATGAAATTCGAAAGCGGGAACGCCGTGAAAAAACTTTTAATCACCGAGTGATAATAGGGTATTTTACGGATGGATTTTATCAGGATTAAAATGCAGTTTTGAAAGAAAATCTCATGAAGAAACTGATCTTCATTTTTGTATTTACCTCTCTTTATAATTGTGCTTTTTCGCAATTAAAATTTATTCCCCAAACGGGTCACGCCGGTTGGTTCGAAATGGAAATTGCTCCCGATGGGAAACGCATGGCCAGTGGTGGACCCGAAGGCAAATTAATTCTGTGGGATCTTTCTTCGTACAAAGCCATCTGGCAGGAATACGGACATAAAAGTGCCGTAACAGCAATTGAATGGCGATTCGATAACCGTTATTTTCTCTCTGCATCGCTCGACTCCACCGTTCAGATTTACGATACGGAAGGAATGAAGAGTGTGATCACCTATCATCATTTTTACAGCGTAACAGCCGCTTCTTTTAATCCGAAAGCCGATTTGGTGGCCTATGGCGATGATCATGGAAACATACTCATGTATCACCTTGTGAAAAATGAAGAAATAATCCGCATCAATGCAGGCTCGGAAATTACAGGATTAAAATGGGCTGCGAATGGATTGGTGTTGTTTGCTTCTACAGCAGATCACGGAGTGATGGCCTATAGCATGGACACCGGAAAAAAAATTCTGGACATGGAAATAAAAAGCGGATGCAGCGGATTTCAATTAACGCCCGACAATTCCCTTTTACTCATTCACTCCAATGATGGAATCACTGAATTATGGCAGGCTACAACAGGAAAAAGTCTGGGAAGTGTAGAAAGTACGATCAGCAGTGATAGAAACGGAAATCAATGTTGGGTAGAAGCAGCAGGAACTTACGACGGAAAATTTGCAGTTACATTCGACAAAGAAAAACATTTAAAAATCGGTCACACCACCGAAGCAATGACGCTTATTTACAATACGCAAATGTTGCAGAGTGATATCCGGCTTATTAAGACAAGTCCCGCCAACAATCTTTTTGTGATGGCTGATGTTGACGGTGGAATTTGGATTTGCTTTTTTAATGAATCCGATTTTAAAGCTGAGCGTCGCCTATTCTGGCATAAACTGTTGTATGAACCGGAACGCATCCACCAATTGTATTTCAGAAAAAATGACGACATCCTCACCATGAAAGGAGGATTTCAATACGATTTTAATTTCACCACCGGCGATCTTTCCCGAAGAGAAGATGACTCTACCGTAGTAGAAAATACAAGTACGGTGATGCGCTATTTTTCTCCATCTAAAATGAAAGATGGCATTTATTACGGGGTACATACAACCAGGGACCTGATGTATAAAATAGTTGGAGATAATGTTTTTTCCATTCCCATGTTTGCTTATACAGAGGATACTTCCATCATCGGGTATATCGATAACAAACAAGTCAATTTTTACCATCTGGATGAAGCCCGTTTTCTGCTACAGAAAAAAATAGATGATGCTTCCTCAACTATATTATTTAACGGGACCTTGAATAATCGTTTTATACTTCAAGACAAAAAAGGATTGCACCTGATCGATTTAAAAACGAATTCAACCATCGATTTATCTAAATCGGCAAATCATCAATACCGCTGGTTATCGTCCGACAATAACGGCAGTTTTATTCTTGCCGCAGATGAATCCGCTACGCTTCATCGCTGGGATCTTCCTTCGGGGAATTACAAAAAATTAAGTGGTGATATTACCCAAAGTAAAATCGTGATTTTTGAGATTAGTCCCGACGGAAAAAAACTGGTAGCCGGCGAGCTGAATAAAAGCCTTAATGTTTACGATCTGGAAAGCGGGAAAAAAACAAATACGCTTAACGCAGATTTACCTCACTTAATGGCCATTTCCATTAGTAAAAACGGAAAATTTATTGCCCTTTCAGATTTAGATGGTGTAGTGCATGTTTACAGTTCAGATTTAACAAAAAACATCATCAACATCATTCCTTCTCCGAGCAATGGATTGTTAGCTTATACACCGGATCACTATTACATAGCAACAAAAGAAGCCGCTCAAAATCTGGCTATGGTCAACGGCAAAAACAGTGTGGGATTCGAGCAAATCGATTTACGCTATAATCGTCCCGATAAAGTTTTAGCGCACATCGGAAAGGCCGATCCTGATTTAATCAGTGCTTACGAACGTGCATGGAAAAAAAGAATGGAGCGCAATGGTATTAACAACACCCCACTCAATCCGGTAGTTCCTCAACTTACAATTCGTGATCTGCAAAAAATTCCTTTAACCACGGATCAGGATAATCTCAATTTAACCGTTCAGGTAAAATCGGAATCGGAATTAAAAGCTGTTAAAGTTTGGGTGGAAGGAGTTCCGGTGTTTGGTAAAGAAGGTGTAGCCATTAGCGGAAAATCGGGCGAAAAAAATCTGAATATTCCCTTATTATACGGAACCAATAAAATTGAAATTGCCGCTATTGGAAAAGACGGAACGGAATCGGCCAAGGAAGAATTATTGTTGATGTGTAAAAAAGAACAGAAACCGGAATTGTATGTATTGAGTATTGGCGTGAGTAAATACAAGGACAGTCGCTTTAATTTACAGTTTGCCGATAAGGATGCTAAAGATATTTCTTCTGTATTTTCTTCTACCAGTGCTTTCGCAAAAGTTCATCAGCAAACCATTACCAATGAGGAAGCCACCCGCGAAAAAATTCTGGCTGCGAAAAAATTTCTACTGCAATCGAAAAAAGAAGATGTAGTGGTAATATTCGTTGCGGGGCACGGTTTACGTGATGAAAACCTGGATTATTATTTTGCTACTTACGATATCGATTTCAATCATCCAGCCGAACGGGGATTATCGGATGTGGAAATGGAGAGCATGACAGATGGAATTGCCGCACTAAGAAAATTATTGTTTTTTGATACTTGTCTAAGTGGTGAGGTCGACAAGAATGAAATTGAATCCGAATTAACCATGAATGCACCAGCCGAAAATGTTCAATTTAGAAATCCGGGTGTTGGCTTAAGAAATAAAAACGGAATCGGTATTAAAAACGCTGCTTTCCTAATGAAGGAGATTTTTAATGATGTTAAACGCGGAACAGGTGCTACCATTATCAGTTCTGCCGGTGGAGCCGAATTTGCGATGGAGAGTAAAGAATGGAAAAATGGTTTGTTTACTTATTGCCTGCTTAACGGAATGAAAAATAAAGCTGCCGATAAGGATAAAGATGGTGAAGTAAGTCTCAATGAAATTCAACGATACATCCGGAAGGAAGTGACCCAACTTTCCAAAGGAAAACAAATTCCGGATTTTCGTGCCGCGAATATGGAGCTCGATTTCAGAATGTGGTAATTACAATTGAGCCAGCGACTGCTCCACATCGGATATGATATCATCGATATGTTCCAGTCCAACCGAAATACGAACCATGCCCGGTGTAATTCCAACGGCTAATCGTTCTTCTTCGCTTAATTTGGCATGCGTTGTAGAGGAAGGATGAGATGCTATACTGCGTGAATCTCCAAGATTAGCAGTAAGTGACAACATCCTTAATCCATCCAAAAATTTTCTTCCGGATCCTATTCCGCCGTTTAATTCGAAGGTGACCAATGCGCCTCCGCTATCCATTTGTTTTTTAGCAAGGGTATAATGAGGATGAGAAGGTAAAAAGGGATAAATCACTTTCGAAATTTCTTTTCTGCTTTCCATCCATTGCGCCAGTTTTAATGCGTTGGTACATTGACGCTCCATTCGCACTTCGAGTGTTTCGAGTGATTTAGAAAGCATGTAAGCATTAAAGGGTGATAAGGCGGGACCCGTACTTCTGCAGAACGCATACACTTCTTTAATGAGATGTTTGGGTCCGAGTACCACACCTCCCATCGTTCTTCCTTGTCCATCAATAAACTTGGTAGCAGAATGAATCACCAGATCAGCGCCCCATTCGATGGGACGCTGCAATAAGGGAGTAGCGAAGCAATTGTCGACCACCAACAGCAACTGATGTTTTTTTGCAAAGGCAGCCACCCATTCCAGATCGATAATTCCTAGTCCCGGGTTAGTGGGTGTTTCCACGTATACCATTTTTGTACCGGGCTTCACTTGTTTATCCCAATTGGCATAATCGTCGATATCGACATAATCGGTTTCGATATTCCATTTTGGAAATATTTTAGAAAACAAGGTATGCGTTGCTCCGAAAATAGAACGGCAGGATAAAATGCGATCGCCGCTTTTTAATAATGCTCCAAAAGTTGCAAATACGGCAGCCATTCCGGAAGCGGTAGAAAATCCGGATTCGGCGCCTTCGAGTATTCTCATTTTTTCGGTAAACTCATCCACATTCGGATTGGAGAAACGTGAATAAATCGGACGCTCAATTTCATCGGCAAAGGCAGCGCGCATTTCTTCGGCATCGTCGAATACAAAACTCGAAGTAAGATACAGCGGAACGGAATGTTCTTTAGCAGGAGATTTTTCCGTTTGAATCCGAACTGCTGATGTACTTTTTTTCTTTTTCATAATCCCGCGCCATTTACCTCAATACGATAACGAATACTTGCAGTTGGCTCCAGTGTTTTTGCCACGGAACAATATTTATCCATCGATAATTCAACAGCACGTTTCACTTTATCGGCATCCAGTTCTCCCTGCAAGCGAAAAATGACTTCTATCGATTTAAACAATGAAGGTTCTTTTCCTGCTTCTCGTTCACCATGAATTTCAATATCGATATCGCTGGCTACCTGACGTTGTTTTTGAAGAATGGAAACCACATCTATTCCACTGCAACCGCCAAGAGCAGCGAGCAATAATTCCATCGGACGAGCACCCTTTCCTTCTCCACCAATGGCGGGATTGGCATCCATATCAATGGTGTTTCCACTTTCGTTGTGTGCTCGGAAATGGAACTTGTCGTTTTCGCGGTGAACTTTAATTTTCATAGTTAAAAAGGAATAGGACAAAGATAGAAATATTGTCCCCCCTCCCCGAAATCTGACTTTACAAAAACACTATTTTTGCCCTACCCCATGCGAAAGATTTTTACCTATAACCTCCCTTTCTCGCTCGAATCCGGCGAAGTCCTTCCCCGATTGGAAATTGCTTATCATACCTATGGTCAGTTTCAACCCGGCAAGAACAATGTGGTATGGGTCTTCCATGCCCTTACTGCCAATAGTGATGCATCGGATTGGTGGAGCGGATTGGTGGGTGAAGGCAAATTGTATAATCCCCAGGATCATTTTATCGTTTGCGCCAATATCATTGGTTCCTGTTACGGATCTACCGGACCATTGAGTGTAAATCCCAAAAGTGGTCAACCTTATTTTCATTCTTTTCCATTTATCACCATACGTGATATGGTGAATGCACACCGCTTGCTTCGTCAGTTTTTAGGCATTGGTAAAATTCAATTCGGACTTGGTGGTTCTATGGGTGGATATCAATTACTCGAATGGGCCATTCAGGAACCGGATCTCTTTGAAAACATCGTTTTACTGGCAACCTCCGCCAAAGAATCGGCATGGGGAATTGCTATTCACACAGCGCAACGCATGGCCATTGAATCGGATGCCACCTGGAAAGAAGAGCAAGTTCATGCAGGTAAAAACGGTCTTAAAACGGCTCGTGGAATCGGAATGCTTACGTACAGAAATTACGAAACCTTTGTAAAAGCACAAAGCGATTCCGATGAACGCATCCGCGATTTTAGTGCTGATTCCTATATCCGATATCAGGGCGATAAATTATCGATGCGCTTTAATGCTTTCTCCTATTACACCCTCAGCCGGGCGATGGATAGTCACGATATTTCCCGCAATCGCATATCACCGGAGGTGGCCCTGCAAAAAATAAAATCCAAAACGCTGGTCATTGGCATTTCGAGCGATATTTTATGTCCACCCGCCGAACAGGAATTCCTCGCTAAAACCATTCCCGATGCAACACTCAGCATCATTGATTCGTCGTACGGTCATGATGGCTTTTTAATTGAGTTTAAGGCCATTTCCGAACAAATATCTTCCCGATTCGGCGACCTGATCAGATATTAAGTTTAGGTTTAGTAATTGTGACGATTTTTGCCGTAATTTTACATAACCTTAGAAAAGAAAACGATGAAGAAAATTCTTCTGTTTGTTGCATTGTCGGCTTCTTATGAACTGGCATTTTCCCAATGTAATTTATCCATCAATCCTTCGCAGGATACCCTCAACTGTGGTGGTGGAAACGTGAACCTTCAAGCGGTTTCGAGCGGTGGTGGAACATTTGCACTGGCGAACGATTTCAACCTTGGAAATGCCGGATCCGGATGGAATATTTCTCCTGCCGGTACCTTTACCAATCCATGCGGACCCGCTCTCGACGGAACGACCTATATGTGGATGGGTGACATGACCGCAGCCCCAAGAACATTGCAAACCGCCCCTTTGGATGTATCCTGCGGAGGCGATATTTGTTTCGATTTTAAAATGGCTGTACAGGGTCTTGGATCACCATGTGAAGGACCCGATTTAACCAGCGAAGGAGTTTACCTGGATTGGTCGATTGACGGAGGTGTTACATGGACAACCATCAACTATTTCCAACCCAATCCCGGCGGATGTTTAAATTCTTCGAATGGCGGATCAGGTTGTGACGGCGATTATACTGCATGGGCGAATTATTGTTTTACCATTCCTCCCGTTGCGCAAACAACAACTACCATTTTCCAATGGTGGCAAAGCGGAAGCTCCGGAAATTTATACGACCACTGGGGAATTGATAACGTAACCATTTCATCCCTGAATTGCTCCGGTTATTATTACGACTGGACACACATTCCCGGTAGTCCGGATGATTCCCTCATTACAGAAAATATCACTACTACAACTACTTTCGATGTATTATATACCAATGGCGTAGATGATACCTGTTATGCTTCCATCACCATTGTGGTTGACACTACACTTGATGTCAGTTTAACCTCCACAAACGAAACCTGCGACGATGCCAATAACGGAACCCTGGCCACAACTGTAGGAGGAGGATTTAATCCATACACGTATGTATTGGTAGGACCATCCGGCTCCAGTAATTCTACCGGAAATTTCAGCGGTTTAATTGATGGAAACTACACCATGCAGGTAACTGATAATATCGGCTGCTACGGAGAACAAACCGTTACGATACAACCCGGAAATCCGTTGAGCGGAAATGCAAATACGGTATTAGAAAGTTGCAATGGCGCCAATGATGGATCGGCAACTTTAACCGGCAGTGGTGGAAATGGAAATTATACTTATGCAATCAGCGGACCTATCTCTGCAAGTAATTCAAGTGGAAATTTCATTGGATTACCTTCCGGAAATTATTCGGTAAACGTAACCGATAATCAGGGTTGTGCCGGTACCTTTACATTCACGCTGAATGCTGGTCCAACCGTTAACGGAAATATCAATACAACACCTGAAACCTGTTTCGAATACAACAATGCACTTGCAGTTCCATCTGCCAATGGAGGAACAGGTCCTTACACCTACATTCTTTCCGGTCCTGTTAACGACACCATTAGCTCAGGAAACTTCAACAATCTTCCTGCAGGTAATTATTCAGTTTTAGTTACTGATGCCAACGGATGTACAGATGTACTCACGTTCACATTGAACAATGCAACTCCGGTGGTGGCAGACTTTACTGCATCACCAGTGGTGGGACCAGCACCTTTAACGGTGAATTTCACCAATCTTTCAACTGGAGCAACCAATTTCAATTGGATTTTCGGTGATGGCAACACCTCTAACGCCAGTGATCCGAGCAACACGTATACAACAGAAAGTACATTTACTGCCATCCTCATCGCATCGAATGGTCCTTGCGTTGACACGGCCATGATCGACATTACCACATTAACTTCTTCTTTCTTTTTACCCAATGTATTTTCACCCAATGGTGATGGAGACAATGATGAATTTGAATTCCAACCCATGAATGTGGTTTCATTAAGCGCACGTATTTACAATCGCTGGGGAACGCAAGTGGCAGAAATTACTTCTCCTACCGGAAAATGGGATGGAAAAGATAAAGGCGGAAAAGAATGTCCTGATGGTGTTTATTATTACGTTTTAGAAATCAACACTGCCGTTGAACCTACCGTTTACGATCCGAATCCGAGAGAATTAAGCGGAACACAATTTACCTTCAATGGAACGGTAACACTGATTAGAAAAAAATAATAAAATAGAATCAAAAGTAAAGGTCATCTGAACGATGACCTTTTTTTATTTCAATAATCGGCGAACCGAAATAAATCGCGAAGGATAATTGGAATTTTCGTAATCGGTAATGACCACTCCGGGATGTTTTTTGGAAGAGGAAGCGTGAATGAAATGAATTTTTTCGGTGGTATCGCTGATGATGATTCCTACATGTCCCACCGATTTATCATTCGGATTAGTTCCGCGGAATAAAATTATATCACCTTTTCTGGCTTCTTTTAATTCAATGGCTTCACCGGTATTAGCTAAACCTGAAGAAGACCGTTGAATGCTATATCCGAAACGGGAAAAAACATAATGCACAAAACCGGAACAATCGAAACCCGATGGTGAAGCACCGGCCCATACATAAGGCGTACCCAAAAATTCTTTTGCATACGACACCACAGAATCTGCAATGGAAACAGAATGATTCACCGCCAGAGAATCGGAAGATGAAGGTCCACCCTGCAACATCGCCGCTATGTAAAGTGCTTTAATCACACTACAAAAGTACGGCAATCGAAAAAAAAAGCGAAATTTTCTGTCACATCACTTGTGACGTGAAGCCAGGACTTCAATTACATCACTCAGTTTAAAACCTTTAGCCTGTAATAAAACCAGATAATGAAAAAGCAAATCGGCCGATTCATTGAGAAATAATTCCTGATTCTGATCTTTTGCTTCAATCACCACCTCAACGGCTTCTTCGCCCACTTTCTGCGCAATTTTATTTATTCCCATAGCAAAAAGTGAAGCAGTATATGAACTTTCAGGATTTTGATTTTTTCGTTCCGATATGACTTCTTCCAATTTGGAGAGAAAAGAAATATCAATTGAATTTTTTTCGTTCCAGCAGGTATCTGCACCGGTGTGACAAACTGGTCCCACCGGGTTAACTTTAAACAACAACGCATCCGCATCGCAGTCGACCGCCCATGAAACGAGGTTTAAAAAATTCCCGGACGACTCACCTTTCGTCCACAATCTGTTTTTACTTCTGCTGAAAAAAGTAATTTGTTTTTCGTTTAAGGTTTTATCAAATGCTTCCTGATTCATATAACCCAGCATTAACACTTTACCTGAGTGATGATCCTGAATAATGGCAGGAATTAATCCGTTGGAATCGTAGTTTATATTCATAGCTGAAGTTATAGACGGACAGAAATATGTTTTGATTTTAAGTAGGCTTTTAATTCGGGAACGGGTATTTCCCCAAAGTGAAAAATACTGGCTGCCAATGCTGCATCCGCTTTTCCATTGGTAAACACTTCTTCGAAATGCGCCATTGTCCCTGCGCCCCCACTGGCAATTACAGGAATATTTACCGATTCGGATAATTGACGAAGCGCTGAACAGGCAAAACCTTGTTTGGTTCCATCATGATCCATTGATGTAAATAACAATTCCCCTGCTCCTCGTTCTTCTGCTTCTTTTGCCCATTGAAACAGATCCAGATCCGTTGCAATTCGTCCACCGTTCAAATGCACTTTCCATTGATCATTCACCAAACGTGCATCGATGGCAACAACAACACACTGCGATCCGAATTTAGCCGCCAGTTCGGTGATTAATTCAGGATTTTTTACGGCCGAGGAATTGATTGAAATTTTATCGGCGCCGGATTGTAATAAAACGGAGACATCTTCTACAGAGGAGATTCCGCCTCCCACCGTAAATGGAATATTAATCGCCTGTGCAATTTTTCGCACTAATTCACTAAGTGTTTTTCTTTTTTCGTTGGTGGCAGTAATATCTAAAAACACCAATTCATCTGCACCAGAATCGGCATATGCCTTTGCCAGCTCAACGGGATCACCGGCATCACGAAGATCAATAAAGTTGACGCCCTTCACCGTTCTTCCGTCCTTAATATCCAGACATGGTATAATTCGTTTGGTCAGCATACTCCAAAACTAAATCATGCGTGAAACAAACTCAAATCGTTTAATTTGATTTTGCCCTCATAGATGGCTTTACCAATGATGCATGCGTACAATCCTTTCTCTCTTAAACGGTATAAATCATCCATCGATGCCACGCCGCCACTTGCAATCAGTTTTAGATTAGGAGTTTCATTCAAAATTTTCTCGTACAAAGCGAATGAAGGTCCTTCCAACATTCCGTCTTTGCTAATATCGGTACAAATGCAATATTCAATTCCCTTTTCGCTATAATCACGAATAAAATCATAAATGAATTCATCCGTTTCTTCCAACCAGCCGGAAACTGCAATGCGTTCGTTTTTTGCATCTGCTCCCAGAATTATTTTTTCGGATCCGAATTGGGAAATCCAGCTTAGAAATGTTTCTTTATTTTTAACGGCAATACTTCCGCCGGTAATTTGTTTTGCTCCACATTCAAATGCAATGCGTAAATCGTTGTCGGATTTTAATCCACCTCCAAAATCGATATGCAGCGATGTTTCGTTGGCTATTTTTTCAAGGACTTTCCAATTGATAATTTTTCCTGCCTTTGCCCCATCCAAATCCACCAAATGCAAATTCCGAATTCCCGCATCCTGAAATTGCATGGCGATTTCGAGTGGATGCTCGTTATAAATTTTCTTCTGGCTATAATCGCCTTTGGTTAGCCGGACACATTTTCCGTCGATGATATCTATGGCAGGAATTAATCGCATTAACCAATTTTATTTAACTCATTCTTGATTTATAATCTTCATATCCGAATTTACGGATCAGTTTAAATTGCTGATCGGCAGTCCACATTCCATAGGAAGGATGTTTCACTCCATTGAACATGGTGGTCTTTACCATGGTATAGTGAATCATATCATCAAACACCATTGTATCGCCGATCTGCAATTCCTTTTCAAAGGAATATTCGAACATATAATCGCCACTTAAACAACTGGTCCCTCCCACCCGATACGTCGGTTTTCCCTCTACAGGATCCGTAGCTCCCCAGATTTTGGGTCGGTATGGCATTTCAAGACAATCCGGCATATGTGCGGTAAAGGAAACATCCAGCATAGCAGTTTTAACACCGTTATTTTCCACGATATCGAGTACGGTCGACACGAGATAACCCGTTCGCCATGCAAAGGCTGAGCCGGGCTCTAAAATCACTTGCAGATTCGGGTAGCGTTGTTTAAATGCTGTTAATACACCAATGAGATGTTGAATATCGTAACCTTCGCGCGTCATTAAATGTCCGCCACCAAAATTCACCCATTTGCATTGTGGTAAAAGATGACCAAATTTCTTTTCGAAAGCCTGCAGTGTTTTTTCAAGTGTATACGAATCATTTTCGCATAGGGCATGAAAATGTAAACCTTCAATTCCTTCCGGAAGTTTTGCACCAAAATGTTCGGAAGAAACACCCAGTCGCGAATTGGGTGAGCAGGGATTATACAATTCGGTGGTTACTTCCGAATATTCGGGGTTTACGCGAATACCGATTGACACCCCTTTTACTTTGCATTTTTCTTTATAGCGTTCAAACTGCGAAAGCGAGTTAAATGTCATTACCGAAGAATATTCGAGTAATTCATCCACCTCATCAGGAGAAATCGCTACTACGTAGGAATGCGCTTTGGTTTTCATTTCTTCATAACACAAACGCGCTTCATTGAGCGAACTGGCGGTAGCACCTTTGATGTATTCGCGCACAATTGGGAAAGTACTCCACATGGAGAAACCTTTAAATGCAAGAATAATTTCTACACCTGCCGATTGAGCAACGTGGCGAATCAGCGATAAATTTTTTCGCAATAATTCTTCTTCAATCACATAACAGGGCGCCGGTATTTTTTCGATTTCTATAGCCATAACGTGCTAAAAAAAAGGCTGAATTCAAATCTGAACTCAGCCTTTCATGATAAATAAAAGCTGATTTAGTTCAGTTCAAGATCTACATTATGCAATTCATGCCAAGGCAATCCTTGTTTGTTTAATTGTTCCATGAACGGATCCGGATCGAATTGTTCAACATTGAACACACCTGCTCCACCCCATTTTCCGGTTAAGAACATCATTGCACCAATCATAGCAGGAACACCG
Source organism: Flavobacteriales bacterium (assembly GCA_019694795.1). Classification (NCBI taxonomy): domain Bacteria; kingdom Pseudomonadati; phylum Bacteroidota; class Flavobacteriia; order Flavobacteriales; species Flavobacteriales bacterium. Next base: position 24,652 of record JAIBBF010000027.1, read on the forward strand.
GTAGTATAACTTACGGCTTGCGTTCCGGTTTCTTTAAATGCAATTTCGTGCGAGCAATTGTTATAAACGTAGTACGTTTTTTCTTTACCGTCTTTTATTCCTTTAATTCTGCAACCAATGGAAGTTTCTCCTTTGTAGTTTTCACCAAGGTCACCCGGATTAGGAAGAACGGCTTTTAAAAATTGAATCGGAACGATTTCTTTTCCTTCATAAATGATAGGATCAATACGCGCCATTCCGATGTTTTGTATAACGCGGAGATGGGTTAGGTATTCCTGACCGAATGTCATCCAGAAACGCGCACGCTTAATGGTCGGGAAATTTTTCACCAACGACTCCAGCTCTTCGTGATAGATGAGGTAGGATTCTTTGGGACCAATATTCGGATAGTTCAAGGGCATGTGAATTTCATGCGGTTCGGTTTCTACCCATTGTCCGTTTTCCCAATATTTACCTTTTTGAGTCACCTCACGGATATTGATTTCAGGATTAAAATTGGTAGCAAAAGCCTTACCGTGGTCACCTGCATTACAATCTACGATATCGAGGTAATGCATTTCATCGAAATGATGTTTTGCTGCATAAGCTGCATATACACCTGTAACTCCTGGGTCAAATCCGCAACCCAGAATAGCCGTTAATCCGGCTTGTTTGAATTTCTCCTGATAAGCCCATTGCCATTTGTATTCAAATTTAGCTTCATCTTTCGGCTCATAATTGGCTGTATCCATGTAATGGGTACCTGTTGCGAGACAAGCATCCATTATGGTTAAATCCTGATAAGGTAATGCAAGATTAACCACCAATTTTGGCTGATGCTTCTTAAACAATGCGATCAATTCCGCCACATTATCGGCATCTACCTGATCGGTTTGAATACTCACACCCAATTGCGCTTTAATATCAGCCGCAATTTTGTCGCACTTGGATTTAGTACGACTGGCAAGAACAATCTCAGTGAAAACACCGGGATTCATGGCGCATTTGTAAGTGGCGACTTGTCCAACCCCACCGGCACCGATAATCAGAACTTTCGACATTTCTATTTAATTTAAGGCTGCAATAATAGCAATTTTGAACCTACCCTGAAAGAGGAAAATGTTATGAAATGGAAAGGAAATTCTGAAGCATCCTTTCCCCGGCCCTTCCGCTTTTTTCCGGATGAAATTGCACTGCATGGAAATTGTTCCGCTTTAAAGAAGCAGAAAAGGGCAAAATATAATCCGTAATGGCCGAGGTACATAACCCAGTTTCAGCAAAATAGCTGTGAACATAATAGACAAACTCATGCTCATTCAGTCCCGCATATAAGGTATCGGAATACGACGAAATCGAATTCCAGCCTACGTGTGGTACTTTTTCGGCAGCAGCAGGAAATCGCATCACCCGGTGAGGAAAAACGCCAAGACAGGTGGTATTTCCTTCTTCTGACGATTCGCAAAGTAATTGCATACCGAGGCAAATCCCCAAAACCGGTTGCTTTAAAGAAGGAATAACTTGATCCAGACCACGACTTTTTAGAATTTCCATAGCAGAAGAAGCTTCGCCCACACCAGGAAAAATAACCCGGTCGGCCGATTGAATCAATTCAGGATCTGCTGTTAGGTTCCCCTTGGCGCCAATTCGCTCCAGGGCGAACAAAACCGACTGAACATTTCCGGATCCGTAATCGATAACAGCAATTTTCATAGGACAAAAATGCGTGAAAATTCGGGCTAATCAAAAGCAAAAAAATCAAAAAGCCCCAGGGATTAATCGTTGAGATGCTGACGAGCGAATTTTACGACGAAGCGCAAGAGGAAGGACATTAACAAACCGACTATGCCAATTACAATTCCCATTATAAAAGCGGAACGTTCTTCTGCTGTTCCTTTCCAACCTATCCGGGTATAAATAGCGTAGGAAATAAAAAATAAAGACATTGCAATAATTACAAATTGCATTACGCGAAGAACAATCATTTTCCTTTTCCTTTAAAAATAATAAGTAGCGTAAAAAACATGATTTTAATATCGAGAGCCAATGTCATGTTCTCAATATAAATCAAGTCATATTTCATACGCTGAATCATTTGGTCAACATTCTCGGCATACCCGTATTTTACTTGTCCCCACGAAGTAATTCCGGGGCGCACTTTGTTCAGGTATTTGTAATGTGGAGCAATGGTAGAAATCTGATCGATATAAAATTGACGTTCGGGGCGTGGTCCAACAAGCGACATATCGCCGAGTATTACATTGACAAATTGCGGAAATTCATCCAATCTGGTTTTGCGCAAAAAGCGTCCAACAGAAGTGATGCGGGAATCGTTTTCGGAAGATAATTGTGGTCCATTACTTTCTGCATTTACCACCATTGAACGAAACTTGATAATTTTAAATGGTCTACCATTTAAGCCCACGCGTTCCTGAAGGAAAAAAATAGGTCCTTTTGAACTAAGTTTTATTGCTAAAGCAATAATGAGAAATAGCGGTAAACATAAAACAAGTGAAATAAGGGATATAATGACATCCATTAATCGTTTTACGGAGGCTTGCCATGCAGGCATTAGTTCCGTTTTTATTTCAATTAAAGGTGCTCCGTAAATATTGGTCATTTTCACCGAACCGGTGAGAATATCGTACATATCCGGAATCACGTGCAATTTTAAATTCTCACCTTCCAGTTCCGAAATTATTTTTTTCAAACTCTCGTGCTCTGAACTTTCAATGGCAATGATAGCTTCTTCAATATTTTTATCCCTTAATACAGTTCGAATCTCATTGGCATACTTACCTAAATAAGGTAAATCCGATTCACGTAATTGATTGTCTACTCCATTAATACTTACGAATCCCACAAATTTAAATCCGGGAGATTGTTTCATTTCCGAAATCTCGTTGTAAATATTTAATGCATTTGCATTTCCTCCAATGAGCAGGGTATTGAAACCGATTTTCCGTTGATGAATTCTCCGCACCAGTCGCGATGTAAAAAAAATACGTGGAATAAACGTGAGAAAAAAGTGGACACTGAACAATACCAAAAAAGCAAGATAATAATGCTTATAGCTAAACACTTTGTCATCCAGAATTAATACGAAAAACAAAAATAAAACACCGATCAAGGTTTGAATTAATGTAAAACCTAAATCCTGGATTCGGTGTTTGCGAAATACGTTGGAATAATATCCGCTCAGGTAATACAATGTTATCCAATATACCGGAATAATAATTAATCCGCGGTAGAAATTATCATCCAGAATTAATTCTGATTTCTCAATGTAAATTTTTCGAAATGCAAAAAAGATCACCCAGGTGATGGCAGAAGAAATCAGATCTGAAACCAGATATTTTGTAACCTGAAAAGCTCTTGCATTAATTATTGCCATACACGAGCTTTACATTGTCGATGAGCACCAGCGGTTCGGTGATACCCTCATCTTTGGTCATTTTAAAATAAATTTCATAATAAAGTGCGTTCAGATTAGAGCTGACCAGCTCCGTCATTTCGCAATACATTTTTTTCCAAACCAGATTTCCGTTATCGTCGTAACTCGGACGAATAATGGTATTGTCCTGGTTAACCACATTTCCACTCATCACACTGGTTAGTCCAACTGAAAATGTGTTATTGGCTTTATAATTCAATTCCAGATACACCGGAACGCCACCAATGGGTAAATCAAAATTTTCTGCAGTTGCTGCTTTAAAATAAATCTGATTTGCCGATAATGTCATCACACCGGAAGCTCCTCCTTCGAAATATTCACCCGGTGTTGTGGTCCTGGCCATTGATGTATCACTTAACGGATCCTGCAAAAAGGGAATAAAGGGATCCGTAAAATCCTCAATCCAAAAATTCATTTCCGTGTTCGGGTAATAGGTTACAATTGGCTGATATGCGCCTTGAAGCGTATCCACCATTCCACTACGCAACGTATATGAATTTAAAATATAAGGTTGATAAAAGGGATATCTTCTTCGGTGAGACGAAATTCCATCTGCCTTTATGCCACCATAAATGGTGATTTTGTGCGGACCATCTCCTATAATAGGTATACGTGCCGGCAATGAAAAACATCCAACGGCATTATCATCCACATAAACCCATGCGTCAACAATGTCATCCGAATTGGTTCCTTGTCCGGAAGTTGTTTGAACCTGAATATCCTTGATGTAAATATAAGATGGCACAACGCCACTATCCTTGTGACAGGAAATTAAGAATAAAGCCAGCAAGAGGCTAAGTGTGTAGCGCGTGTTCATACAAGGGAGTCCCTGAAAGAACGCAAAGTTATCCTTTTTATTTTGCTAGGAGATACCTGAAGTGACTTCCATTTTCTCAATCACCTTATAAGCCACATCCAGCGCCTGTAGTCCGTCCGACAAAGTAACCGGGGGCTGGGTACCACTCATGATGGCTTGAGCAAAGGATTGTAGCTCGTCACGAATGGCATTAGTTTCCTTTATATCAGGCTTTTCGAAAAATATTTCGCGTTTACCTTTGTTGCCTCCTAAGTCAATCATAAAGGCAAAGGGGTCGGGTTCTCCCACAGGTTGTTTCATTCGTACCACTTCCGATTTTTTTTCGAGGAAATCGACGGATATATAAGCATCCCGTTGGAAAAAGCGGGTTTTGCGCATATTCTTCAATGAAATTCTGGATGCGGTCAGATTGGCAACACAACCATTATCAAATTCGATACGGGCATTTGATATATCCGGAGAATCTGAAACTACGGCTACACCTGAAGCACTGATTCGTTTGATGTTCGATTTAACAACACTTAATATGATGTCGATATCGTGAATCATTAAATCCAGCACCACACTTACATCGGTGCCACGTGGATTCCACACCGCTAAACGGTGACATTCAATAAACATGGGTTGCTGAAAAAATGGAATGGCTCCTCTGAATGCGGGATTAAAGCGCTCAACGTGGCCGACTTGTCCAATCACTTTCGCCTCCGCTGCCAGATTCATTAATATTTTTGCTTCATCTACAGTTGTCGTTATTGGTTTTTCCACGAATACGTGACGAAATTTCCGAAGGCATTTTTGTGCGCAATCGAAATGGGTGATGGTGGGTGTAACAATATCTATGGCATCGCAGGCATCAATCAATTCTTCCATGCTGGAAAAGCGATGCACTCCAAAACGCTCGATGGCCTGATCTGCATTCTGATCATCCGGATCGTAAAATCCTACCAATTGCAATTCGGGTACTTCTCCAATGCATTTCATGTGGATTTTACCTAAATGTCCGGCTCCAAAAACTCCAATCTTTACCATAGTTCTATTGTTGAAAAAACTCGTGATAAAATTACCACCCCCAGGGCCTTTACGGAAGCTGCTTCATTGTAATTTTCAACAGTGAATTGTCGCTAAGTGGATTTATGCAGATAACGGATTCGTTCAAGCAAAAAGGGATGAGGAGAAAGATGATTGATCGTCTCCGCACCCGTGGTATTTTCGATGAGCCTTTATTAGAGGCCTTCGATCGAATTCCGCGTCATATTTTTCTTGGTGATAATGCCTTCGATGAGCACGCTTATGAGGAGAAAGCCTTTCACATTGGTGCCGGCCAAACCATTTCCAATCCTTTTACCGTTGCCTTTCAAACTCAATTGCTGGAGATAAAAAAAGGTGAAAAAGTGCTTGAAATTGGGACAGGCTGTGGGTATCAGACTGCAATATTATGTCAACTTGGCGCAAAGGTCTTTTCCATCGAACGTCAGCGCGAACTGTTCGATAAAGCCAAAATCACGCTTAATCAACTGAATTTCAGTCCCCGATTATTTTATGGCGATGGATTTAAAGGTCAGCCTGCTTTTGCCCCTTATGATAAGATTATTGTCACCTGTGGTGCCCCATTTGTCCCCCAGGATTTGGTGGATCAATTAAAAACCGGAGGAATTATGGTTATTCCGGTGGGCGAGACCGAGCAGGACATGATATATATCATAAAAAATGCTGACGGTAGTCTTGAAACCAGAGACTTAGGTAAGTTTAAATTTGTCCCGATGCTTGAAGAGAAGCAGCGGTCGAACGAAAAATTATTTTTCAGAAAACCGTAACTTTCCCAAAAAGCGCCCGTTTAACTGCCTGTTTTAAACATTTATTGTTAATAACATCGTTCTTTGTTAATAACTTACTTTCGCCAAAATTGGTAAGTTTGACTGCCACAATTGATTTGTGGCATAATATTGGTAACTTCATTCGCAAACTTTAAAAACCGAATAACAATGAAAAAGAACCTTTTGCTTGTTGCTGCATTTGCAGCATTTGGTCTTACAGCTTCAGCTCAGAAGCCTACTGAAGGAAACAACTCTTCACTTGAAGTAGGACTTAACTTCGGAGAAAACGGTGGTGAAACTTTCACTGCACCTGCTCTTAAGTATCGTTATTTTATCGCTCCAAACATGGCAGTTCGTTTCGGACTTAGCCTTGATGGTTCTAAAACTGTAAACAAATTCTACGAAAACGCTGACTACACTGGTGGTACAGGTGAGCAAACTTTGACTGACGGTTCTTGGGCTGTTGCTCCAGGTTTCGAATATCACTTTGCTGGTACTGACAAACTTTCTCCTTATGCTGGTGTTACTTTAATGTTTGGTGGAATGAAATCTACTGAAGAGTGGGCTAACTTCGACGGTTCTGCTTATTCTTCAACTGTAACTGCAGGTGATTTCGAATCTAAAAGCTCAATGATGGGTTGGGGTATCGTAGCTGGTATGGACTACTACTTCGCTGAAAACATCTTTGTAGGAGCTGAATTTGGTTACATGGGTTCTTCTTGGACTGACAAAGGTGGATCTTCTTCAGTAACTGTAAGTGGTACTACTGTATCTACTACAACTCCTGAAGGTCTTACTAAGAACTCTGGACGTGGTTTCGGTGCTCAAGCTGGAATCCGTGTAGGTTGGAGATTCTAATCTTAACTGATTATATCAAGCAAAAGTCCTCACCAATGGTGGGGACTTTTTTTTTGCGTGTATATTTGCGCAATGGCACATCACTTTTATCATCCTTCTTTTAAACTTGGAATTTTAGGCGGCGGTCAACTCGGCCGTATGTTTATTCAGGAAGCGATTAATTTAAATGTTAATGTCGGCATCCTCGATCCGGACATCAATGCTCCTTGCAAACATTTGGTTGAAGAATTCACTTGCGGTTCATTGCAGGATTTCGATACGGTGATGAATTTTGGGAAGGACAAAAGTGTGCTTACTATTGAAATAGAACATGTAAATGTTGATGCCCTTGAAGCATTAGAAAATAGCGGAAAAAAAGTTTTTCCTCAACCCAGGGTTCTTCGCATTGTACAGGATAAAGGACTTCAAAAAGAATTTTACACCCAGCATCAAATTCCCACGGCACCTTATTTTCTAGTGGAGAACAAGAGTGAAATTTCTACATACGCCGGTGAGTTTCCATTTTTTCAGAAGATGAGAAAAGGCGGTTACGATGGTAAAGGCGTAACTAAACTGGATAATCCTGCTGACCTCAGTAAAGCATTTGATGTGCCCAGTGTGCTGGAGAAATTGGTACCCTTTAAAAAAGAAATCTCAGTAATTGTATCTCGCAATGAAGATGGAGAAATGTCGCATTTTCCGGTGGTAGATTGCGAGTTTAATCCGGAGGCCAATCTGGTTGAATTTTTATTTGCGCCTGCCGATATCGATGAAGCCGTTGAAAAAAATGCAATTGCGATTGCACGAAAAGTAATTGAAGCCTTAGACATGGTGGGAATACTTGCGGTAGAAATGTTTTTAATGGACGACGGCAGTATTCTCGTTAACGAAATTGCACCTCGTCCACATAATAGTGGTCACCATACCATCGAAGGCAACATCACTTCTCAATACGAACAACATCTAAGAAGCATTTTAAATTTACCTCCCGGAAGTACGGACACTTTACGTCCCGCAGTGATGGTAAACATTTTGGGAGAGCCCGGTTTTGAAGGGGATGCCATTTATGAAGGCCTGGAAAAAATATTGGATATGCCCGGAGTGTTTGTCCATTTATACGGTAAAAAAACCACCAAACCATTCCGGAAAATGGGTCACGTTACCATTATTGCCAGCAATATAAAACGTGCCCGCGAAATGGCATTTATTGTAAAAGAAACCTTAAAAGTAAAAGCATAATATGAGCGCGAAAGTTGGAATAATTATGGGGAGTAAATCGGACTTACCCATTATGCAGGAAGCTGCGGATGTTTTAAAAGAATTCGGTGTGCCATTCGAAATTACCATTGTATCGGCACACAGAACTCCCGAACGCATGTTCGATTATGCCAAAACTGCAGCAGAGCGCGGATTGCAGGTTATTATTGCCGGTGCCGGAGGTGCAGCGCATTTACCGGGTATGACAGCTTCTCTTACTGCTTTACCTGTTATTGGTGTGCCGGTTAAATCTTCCAATTCAATTGATGGATGGGATTCTGTTTTATCCATTTTGCAAATGCCATCCGGTGTTCCTGTTGCTACTGTTGCATTAAACGGAGCAAAAAATGCAGGAATATTAGCAGCGCAAATTATAGGTGCATCTGATGCAGCCTTATTGAAAAAAATTGAAGCATTTAAAAAAGATTTAAATGATAAGGTAATGCAGATGGTAAAAGAAATGAAATAAGATCATTCATTTTTTATCCATTTCATCGTTACCACATTCTCCTGATTCTTTATTTGTATCAAATAACAACCTGCGCTTAATTCGGATCCAAATCGGTTATCTGAATTTCTCCAGGAGGGAATTTCATTGAGTAATTTTCCCTGGAAATCATAAATGGAAATGGATACATCGCTGTTTACTCCTTCTATGGAAAATGAGTGGATGGAAGGATTGGGGAATAGAATATAATTTTCATTCTGTTCCTGTTGAGTAATCGAAGTAGCTGTTGAAAGTGAAACATTGCGCAGTAAAAATTTTCCTTCATCAAAGGGATCATTGCTGGTATTAATGGTAATTCCTCCTACTAAAAATCCCGATTCTAACACCAGTGCTTCTCCAATGGATTCATGAAAAGCATAACCTGCATTTCCAAATCCGCTGATCTGATTGCTGAAATTAGTTTCCACAAAATGTGTTTCAGTGTAAACACTACCTGAAATGGAGGTATCGTTTAACGAAACAACCGACATTCCGTTGATTTCTGCTAGTGATGCTGAAGTATAAAACCAAATTTTTCCCTGATCGTTGTATTTCACACTGTGATATAATAAATCTGTTCCAACAGCCGGGGCATCGAGGATTGTTCCGTTTTCTACAATGAGCGGGATAAAACGATTAATTCCATTGGTAAGAGTTTGTCCAGCATAATTAAAACCAAACACTCCTGTCCCACTTCGGTCGTACACATTAGCGGTTAAACAATAATCATTATTATCATTCACCTGAAGATCTTGTAAATCGAACCCTGCATCGCTGCTGGATAAAACGTGTTGAATGGAAGAAGTAGTGTTTAGATCCCAGTTAACAATCAACGTCAAGTAATCTGCTGATGCTTCAATTGGATCTAAAGCATAATTATTCATTAACACATTTCGGTCGGCCGCATCCGCATTCAATGCCATTATTACACCATTGTTCTGCACAGCGATTTGAAGTTGACTACCCCATGGTGAACCGGAATATGGAAGTATCCATTGTGAAATAATTTGAAAATTGGAGTTGATCTGCACAGCGAACACAAATGATGAAGGAGCATTTACGGTTTGTGCAGCCAATGAAAATGTAGGCGCAAACGATTCACCCGTGATTAAAAGATTTCCGTTTTGCAAGAGGCTTAGTCCACTGAAGTTAATCGCTCCTGTACTTACTATGGATTGCGATTGCATGGTGATTCCGGTAGTTGAATTCAGAATGTGGAGAGAATCGCTGGTAAGCACCATAATATTCCCGCCGGGAAGAAAGACTGCATCCATGGCTCCATGAATGGAAGCATGAATCCAACTTACATTACCATTGCTGTTTTGCAGCATCACAAAAGTGCTTGGTCCCTGATTTAATTCCGGGTAAGTAACATTTCCCAAACTCAAATTTCCTCTGCGAAATTCTCCAACACTAAGGATATCGCCATTACTATTTTTCTCCATCGATTTCATCCAGCTGGAAGATGTTCCCTGAGCAGAAAGCGCCCATTCTTCATTGGAGATGAGTTGTGCATTTAATACATTCGAAATTAAAAGCAGAAGGAAAAGCGTCTTTTTCATAACCGTGATTGTATGATGTAAAGTTCGCTGATCGTAAAGCCGGAGAACAGATGATAAACACGGGATTTAGAATGCCGATTCGGTTATGCATTTTTACTTAAAGGACCAGAATGAAATAGGTAGAATTACCTAAGGACTCAGGAAATACGTATGGCTAAAACGCAAACATCATCAATTTGCTCATGGTTTCCTTTCCATTGATGGAATGCCTGATGAAGAAAGCTAATCAACTCAGCCGGATGATGTGAAGAACACGATTGAAGCACTTCTTTCAATCCTTTTACCCTCATTTTTTTTCCCCGGTCGCCACCAAATTGATCGGCATATCCATCGGAGAACATGAGCAATAAATCATTTTTCTGAAGAATAGTTTGATGGGTGGTAAAAGACTTATGAATATCCATTCCACCGATGGATTGTTTATCGCCCTGCCATTCGAGGATTTCCTGATTTCGGATAATCCATAGTGGATTATTTGCCCCTGCCCAGGTTAACCGATAATCGGAAGGATCGAAACAGGCGAGAGAAATATCCATTCCGTCGCGCACTTCTTCGCTCGATTTCGAAAATGTTTTTTCGACTCCAACTGAAACGGCGTCTAAAATTAATCCGGGATCGGTGACATGTTCTTCCAGAATGGTTTTAGACAATGCATTGGAACATACAACACTCACCATCGCCCCGGGAACGCCATGTCCGGTGCAATCTGCCACACCGAAAATAATTTTAGAATTCAACTGTTCCAGAAAGAAAAAATCTCCCGCAACAATATCTTTTGGCAAATACAAAACATCGGCTTCACCCAATGATCGTCGAAAATCTTCTATTGGAGGAAGAATGGCATCTTGTAATCGTTTGGCATAAGAAATTGAATCCAAAATCTCCCGGTTTTTTTCATCCACAATGGCCTTCTGAAATTCGATTTCCCGTTTTTGTAATCGTGTAATCCGAAATCTGCGGTACAATAAAATGGCGAATACTGCAATGAGAATTAATGTAATTGAAACACTGATAATAATCAGGCGTTGCCGTTTACTCGCCTCGCGGTGTACAATTTCTTTTTGTTCCTGTTCTCTGATGAATTCATTTTCCTTCTTGGAGAAATTCAACAACATCGATTGTCGCACCGTTTCATCGCGGTTTTGCTGACTCTGCAACGAATCGCGCATGGTGATAGAAAGTTTATATAATTCAAGTGCCGATTTGTAATCGCCTTTTTTCTCTTTTACTCGTTCCATCATTCGGGCAGAACGCATAATTAATTCCGGATAACCCAACTCTTCTGCAATGTCTAAAGCCCGTTGTGCATGTTCTTCTGCTTTATTCATTTCGCCCTTTACCAGTGCAATTTCCGACATATTCTCATTGGAAAAAGCAATTCCCGATTTATCTCCCACTTCTTCGCGCAGTTGTAAACTTTGCGTATAGCAACGCAAGGCCTGGTCGTAATTTCCCACCGCATAATAGACCGATCCCATATTGGCAATGGCATAGGACATACTTCGTTTATCTCCGAGTTTTTCAGAATAATTATAGGATTTGATATCATGTTCCAATGCCTGCTGATAGGCTTTCATGCGCTCGTAGAGATAACCAATATTGTTATGGACATAGGCCAATCCCTGCAAATCGTTCATATCCATAAAAATCGATTCCGAATTTTTATAGTACTCCATGGCTAATTCCTTATTTCCTAATTCATCATGCACACTGGCAAGATTTAAATAGCAATAAGAAGAACTTTTAAAATCGCCAATGGAATCGAGAATTCGAACACTGCGGTACAGGTATTTTACGGAGGTATTCATTTCTCCGAGTTGGTAATAAACCAGCCCGATATCATTGAGTGCCTCCGCTACATCGAGAGCTGATTGCAGGTATTCAAAAATAAATTTTGCCTTTTCGTATTCACTTTTAGCTTCAAAAACGGAACCTGAATTTTTCAGCAATATTCCGTGATGAAGATATTGGCGTCCCAATAAATACAAAACCCGATTATTGATTCCTTTATT
>JAIBBF010000028.1 GCA_019694795.1 Flavobacteriales bacterium
TACATTTTCTTCCACATCATAAAAGGGAGTGATTTCATCATCGATGGAGTTCACATTTTTTCCTGCGTTTTTTGCTTTAGTATGTGTGCCGGAAGTGCCGATTTCTGAATACCAAATATCCATTTTCCCTTCACCGCCATCCATATTACTCGAGAAAAATAAAACCTCACGATCGCCAACACGTGCAACCATTGGTTGAGTAGACGTAAATCCTTCTTTGTTTACGCCGCCGTTTACTTCTTTGGGTTCCGACCATTTTCCATTTTTAATATCGCAATACACAATTTTACATTGAGGTCCATCGCAACGTGAAAAGTAAAAACGCGATTGGTCCGAATTAAAACAACCATTGGCATTGTGCGTCATAACTGAATTAATCAGCGTATCCAGCGAAATGGTTTTGCCAAATTCTTTTCCTTGTTTTTCGTTCGAGTAAATTTTGATTTTGTAATTGGGATCATGGATTTCAAAATCGCCCTTTACATTTTCGGCACGGAGTGATGTGTAGTACAGGGTGGAGTCGATCCATGAAGAACCAAATTCCGAATCGGTAGAATTAATTTTTTCGCCGGCATTGTACATTTTATATCCGACCGTATCTTTTTTTTGCGACTTCATGGCAAAGGCGCAGGACTGCATCTCCTGTCGCGCTTTCAGGTATTCGAACGATTTCTTTTTGGAAGAAAATTGTTTGGTAACCAGTTTAAAGTTTTTCTGCGCTTCTTTATATTTCCCATTGTATTTCTGCATGGTAGCCAGATAATACAAACTGAGCGGAAACAATTTACTCTGTTCGCGATAATAGATTTTATCGTAATAATATTCGGCCTTTTCGTAGTCGTTATACAAACGCAAACATTCGGCGTATTTCCATACGATGTTGATGTCGAGACTATCAATATCCAATGCTTGTTTGTAGTAAATGGAAGCGCTGTAATAATCACCAGCATCATAATTTTTATCGGCAAACTTTATCAATTGTTTGTAGTTCTGTGCAAATGCGGTTTGCAGAGAAAAAATCAATAATGCTATGAAGAGGATTTTCTTTTTCATCAGATGTAGTTGGGACAAATCCTTCGTTGTATCATTTTAGGCCGGAATACATCGATGATATAAATGACTCCAAATTCAAGTGCACCACGGTACCGGCTGGCAGGTACGAGTTTAGAAATATTGATATCGTACGAAATACCAGCAACCCATTTATCGTAATCGATTCCTACTGATAAATACCCTGCATCCGAAGAACGATAAAATGCTCCTGCCCTTACAGCGCGGTAAACTCCTTTTTCGTTTACGAGAATATATCTCACTTGTGATCCTGCAATTAATTCCTTGTAGGTTCCCTGAAATTGGGAATATACCGACGGCACGATTTCGAGTTTGTCGTTCAATGCATAATTCATGGTGGCATGAACATTAAAACGGCGGTCGAGTTGAATACTGGTTACATCGAAATAACTTTGTTTGGGTTTGGAAATATTTGCCAGGGCAATTCCCCCTGTTATGAAATTTCGCGCACTTAATTTTTTGTAAAAGGCTGCACCCAATTGCAGATTGACATACGTTCTGCTTTCGCGGGCAAAGTTTTCACCTGTGCTTAAGGATGGATCGTAATAAATTCCATTGTATTGGTTATCGAAACGCAAGGCATCATAACTCAGGTTTCTGCTGGTTAAACCTAACATGGCACCTGCTGTTATTTTTAAGGTGCTATCCTTCACCGGAAGAAAATAGCTGCCCGATAAATTGCATTGGAAGGTGTGGAATTTGGAATCGCCGGCAATGTCGTTATTAATGGTCAAACCCAATCCCAGGTTTTGTTTGTCCAGTGGCTGGTATCCGTCGGCCGATAGGGAAAAGGTGCTATAAGGCGTGGTCACTGATCTCCATTGGTTGCGGTAGTTTCCTGCAAAACGATAGGAACCCTCGAATAATCCGGTGTTGGCGGGATTTAAATTTAGCGGGGAAAGGTCAAACTGCGAATAATGAATATCCTGTCCGAAAGTATTCAGATGGGATATAAGCATAACCAGCAGGACTACGAGTGACTTCCGCATATACCGAAAGATAGCGAAAAGTCCAATTCCAACAAAGTGCTTATTGCAGTTCGTTCAGACGATCAATGAATTCAAGGGTTTTCTCGTCGAGCTCCAGCTCCATTTTTTTGTATTCAGCTGCCGCATTTTCGCTTTTGCGGGCCTTTCCAAAACGGGTGATGAGGTCGTTACGGAACTGAATGGCATCGTTTAAAAGGGGACGAATTTTCTCTTCGCTTACATTTTCGAAATCATGCAGGGTTAAACATTCGTCGATGATGTCGAAACAAACTGCATTGATGTTCGCTTTCAGTAATTTTCTGGATGCCATAGTTTTTAATTTTTTACAAAACTAATAAATTTTGCCTCAGCGCTGAAGGATTAATTTCCGAATCAGGTAATGATCGGCGTATTTCACTCTGAACAGGTAAATTCCATCGCTGTATTTATTCATGGCAATATCCAGTTTTACCCTTCCGTTTAGTGGAATACGCTCCATGAGTTGTCCGTTGGAATTTAAAATTTCTAATTGTCCCTCTATATTCAAATTCCCGAAATCTACCGTAACACGATCGAAGGTAGGGTTAGGATATAAATTGAACTGATCATTGTAGATTTCACGTATACCGGTTGCATCCATCACCAGAATGGTGAATGAAAGCGTATCCGTACAGCTGTGGTTACTCAGAATATTCGTAATGACATAAGATCCTGTATCGGCATAACTGTGTGTTGTGCTACTGAATGTAGATGATCCTCCATCTCCAAAATCCCAATAGAAATTAGTGACCTGCGAACTGCTCATGTTAATGAAAGAAACGGATTGTCCAACCCCAACAATGGAATCATTCAGAATGAAAGAAGCCGTTGGATAAGGATATCCCGCATTTACCACCACCGTGTCTCGGTGAGCGCAGTTGTTGTCGTCGGTAACTGTTACGATGTACATTCCACTGCACAAATCGGAATAGCTGTTGTTGTTGCCAAGACTATTGTTCCATTGCAGCACTAAATTTCCGGTTCCGCCACTGGCACTTGCATTAATTGAACCATCGCAATCTCCACCGCAGGTTTCATTGGTTCCGGATGCATTTACAAGTGGAGCATTTGGATTTTCAATTACAACAAAATCATTTTTTACACAACCATTTTCATCCGTAACGCTTACCGTGTAAGTTCCGATATCGAGATTGCTGATAGCATTAGTCGTGCTGCTATCCGACCAAAGAATAGCATATGCACCGGTTCCTCCGGTGATGTTAACCGAAGCCGTTCCGTCCTGAATACCGCAATTTGCATTGGTAAAATTGCTGCTCAGAATTAATTCATCCGGTTCGGTTATTTGTATGCTTGTGTTCGCAAAACATCCTTTCGCATCGCGCACAAACAAATCGTAGTTCCCTGCGCAAAGTGAATAAATGGAATCGGTAATGGCAGCGTTGGACCATGAATATTCATAGGGAGATGTTCCTGAAATGATCGTTGCTTTAATGTTGCCGTTGCATGCGGCGTGACATAACATATTATTGGAAGAATAGGTAATTGCAACTTCGGGATTCACATGAACGATTGCGTTTTGTGTAATGGTGCTTGTGCTTGTGCCGTTTCCTGCAGTAAGCGTCACCGAATAGGTGCCTGCATTGGGATACATTACAACAGGATTTTGCAAGGTCGAGCTGGATGGATTTCCTCCCGGAAAACTCCAGTTCCAGGTGTTGGTTCCACTCTGAGAAAGATCGCTAAACTGTACTGCGTTTCCGGCACAGATTTCAGGTTCGGGTGCAGAAAAAGAAGCGTAATAAGTGGATGCAATGCAAAAATTATGTGTTACGGTTGAACCGTAATTTCCATTGGAATTTGCATTCTGAACAAGTACATTTCCTGAAGGATCTGTAAGTTGATACGAACCATTGATGTCGCAACCATCGGCCATTCCGTTAAGTCCGTTACCTTCGGTATCATTCATGGTTAACGTGTAACAATTTGCGCTTAAACAAAAATGTTCGGTGACATGCGTACCACCGTCGATCCAGTTATTGACATTTCCGGGATAATCGCCCGGTGTTTTTTCATACAATACCGTTGCTCCGTTTTTTAATTGCCATGAAGTTTCTTCTCCAAAACAATCCAATTGTAAATTCAATTCAGTGTGTACTGCATTAACAATTCCTGTAAACGGTATGGTGAGCGTATCGTTAAACGGATCGCTGTCGTTCGTGTTGTTGGGAAGAGATGTCCAAACTCTAAACGTATGCGCACCTGCAACCACAGGTAATGCCGGTAATGTAATTTCAAGATTCGATTGTGGTGCAAGAATTCCATTCCAGTTATAAACTGCAGGTGTTCCGTTATCCACATTGTAGGAAATTACTGCTGAATATAAATTTTGATCGCTGCTATTGGTCAATACAATTTCCGGTGAGAAATGTGATCCGCAAACTTCATTGGTAGGATAGTGGACATCACTAATGCGAATATCATTGATGACATACGAATACAAATCCGATTCCCAGATTCCTCTTCCATACATGGCTGCGCGAATTTTTCCGCTCAGGTAGTGAATTTCAAGTTCGCGCACAATACCGTTTGGTAATCCGCCGCTGAATAATACCCATGCTCCACTAGAATTATCGCGATAATAAACACCCAGATCCGTTCCGAGATATAAGGCATCGTTGCTGTTGTTTTGATACACGATGGTGTTGGTTGGAATGTTAGGTAATCCCTGCGAGTAATTGGTCCAGGTTTGACCCGCATTGGCTGAGTAATACACTTTCTGATTATTGCTAAATCCGCTTAAACAAACCCACACTTTTTCGGGATCCTGATTGCTAACGGCAATGTATTGAATGGCTGCACTGCCCGGGAGTCCGGAGGTGCGATCGGTAAATGCGCTTCCGTTGGTGGTGACGTAAAATTTATTGGTTTTGGAAACGTAAATATAATTTGGATTAGAAGGCGCGTAGGCAATGGCATTAATTTTTGTTTGTCCGGAACCAATGCTTCCTACTTGCGACCAACTTGTACCTGCATTGGTACTTTTCCATAATTGCGATTTTCCGACGAGCAATGTATTGGCATTGGTTGGATGTTGTACAAATGGTGTAACCCATTCGCCGTCTTCATCCACACCAGTTCCACCTGAACCTACTACATTGGAGAAGTTGTTTCCTCCATTGGTGGATTTATAAATATCTCCGTAATAATATTCACCATACATGGTGGAAGGATTGTTCCAGGATACCAATGCTTCCATTCCATCGCCGCCTAAAACCTGACGATAATTTGGTGTGGAAAGATTTGTTCCGTTGTCCTGCCAACCGGAAATAATAATGGTTGAATTGGTTGGAGATCCACCCATGCGGTAGATTTGTGCAACATGTAAATTAGAGGATAAATCGGTCCATGTATTTACATTGGCTTCGCGCACAAAAACACCGCCGTCGCATCCGGCATAAAGTTTATTGTTGTGCGGATTATATTCCAGCGTGTGAATGTCGGCATGTACATAGGGCAATCCTTGTGCGCCGTACCAATGCGCAACACAGGTCATGCTGGATCCTCCATTGGTAGATCGCCAGATATTGACGCCTCCGGTAAAAATGATTTCAGCATTATTTCTGTCCACCGCCAGAGCGAGATCGTAATTTCCTTGTCCGCCCGTATCGCCTCCATTTGCATCCCAGCCAAGAATATTCGGACTATCCGTTCGCAATGTAAAATTCAATCCCGCATCAGTAGAACGATAGATAGCGTAAAATCCTTGTCCCACATCTGAAACAAGCAGATAAACGTAATTTGGATTTGCGGGTGAAACGCCAATGTTAATCCGAGCCATTACGGAGGATGATCCGAGTCCGGATGTAATTTGTGTGAAGGTACTGGCAGTATCGGTAGAGCGATAAAATCTCCCGTTGCGCGCTGCGTATACAACGGATGGATCATTTGGTTTAAATTCGATATCTCGGTGAAGTGTTCCGGAAGTGAGTGTCCAGCTTTGTCCGCTGTTCCAACTTTTATATATTCCGTTAGCGGTGCTTGCAATAATGATGTTGGTGTCCACCGGGTGAATTAAAATTTTATTGACGGGTACATCTACATTGTTGGCAAATGAAAGTCCCGTTGTATTCCAGGTTAAACCGCCGTCGTACGATTTATAAATTCCGAGTCCCCACTGATCTCCTCCATCCTGATCGCCGGTTCCCATATACACGATATTTGGATTTAGCGGATTAAAGGTGATGGCAGATACCGCAAGTGTTGGAAGTTCGTCGGTGGTGCAAATCCAGCTTTGTCCTCCATTGGTACTTCTCCATAATCCACCCGCAGGAGCTCCAACGTAAATGATATTCGGATCGGTAGGATGAAATGCGATGGCATTGATTCTTCCTGCTCCTCCGCCATTGGGAACAGTGCTGTTTCCGATGTAGGACCAATTTCCTGCTGCATTACGAAATGCGCCGGCTTGATGCATTTGTTGTTGTATGATGGCGGTATTGCGTAATTGGTGTAAATCACCACTGGGGTAAACACGTGGAGCAACAAAATCTTCCCAGCGTTTAAATACTTTCCATCCTTTACCTCGTTCAATGGTTTTGCCCGCCCAGTAATTTTCAAAAGCGGCTTTGATGTCGTAAAAATTTGCAGAAGTGTCCTGCGCTACTTCCCAATATGGACGATTGGTGTTTTGCGCCGAGAGCATGGATTGAATTCCAAAAAAGGAAATCAGTAAAAGAGATTTAATTTTCATATGCGTTGTAGAGAGGACCTAAATATACAATGGAAAGAGCAGGTGCTCAATTTAAAATTCAGCGGATTATTGGCTTGAATCCGAATGTCAGTTTAAACGGTAAATGCCTCTGATAAATGGCAATGTGTTTTTATCGAATGAGGGAACGGTACAAAATCGCTGATGAAGTGTAGCGAATAAAATTAAAATAGCATCTTTTCTGTTATTCCTATTTTAAACTAAAAGCACATTTTGCAGCTTCTTTCAGAATAGCAGCTCCGTCGAGCGAATTGGCTTTTTCAAGATCCAGATTCTGTGAAATATTATCGGCAGCACAGGTACAAAACTGATCTGCTTTTTCCTCATTCATCAATGATGCTACTTTGGTTTTGCAGTCTTTCTTGTATTTTTTTATTTGTTTTTTGGTCCAGTGTTTCGCTGCCGCTTTGGCTACCGATTTACAGGATACAGGAACAATCATCAGGCTTATTCCGGCAAATGCCAATAGAAGGATAGATTTTTTCATAGTCCAAATGTAAGCCACAGTACGTGATTGAGTTCGTATTTACCGGATTTTTTATCCAGTAAAATATTCATATAGGCCAATTCGATATAGCGCGATTTTTCGAATTTTCTTCTGAATCCGAGGTAGACGCGGTTCTGGTCGAAACCGAAACAGTTAAAGTTGTGCGATTGAAAAAGGACTTCATCGGCAAGGATGATTTGATTTTTTGTGTTTTTTAAATCAATGGCCATCCGGTACTGATATCTGGGACGATGATAGGGAATCCGGTGTTCGGGGTCTTTCAGATTTTCCATTAACTGGTATTCCCAACGAAATCGACTTCTGAAACTGATTTTTCCGTTTTTCCAGTCTTCCTGTATCACGAAGTGAAAACGATGTTCATTGGCCGCTTCTGCTCCTGAATAGGGATATTGGTTGGAAAAAGCATATCCTGCTCCGAGTTGAAGGTGATCGCTGAGTGCATAGGCAATTTGACCTCTGTACAATTGTTGTCGCCAATGCAAGGGAAAACCGTAGAAGCGGAGACTTACATCAAAATTCAGTTTTATTTTATTGATCTTAATGTCCTTGGCAACCGAATTCCACGATTCGTAATGTTCTGCAACTACCTGTGCTCTGCTCGACTGAAGGAGCAGAATTGACAACAGCAGGAGGAGGTGTTTTTTCACATTCAAAAATAGCCATTTTATTTCCAATCGTTAAATATTCCTCAGGTTTTGTATTTTCACACTTTACAATTTGGCACTATGAAATCCAAAGCTCATATTTTAATCATCGTGGTAGCTGCACTTGGCTATTTTGTAGATATCTATGATCTGGTTTTGTTTGGTGTAGTTAAAAAGGAAAGTTTGGATCAGATCATGGCTTCTTCATCACCCGCAGAGCGGGCTGCTATGGGGAAGTTTCTGTTTAATATGCAGATGATTGGAATGTTGTTAGGAGGTGTAATCTGGGGAATTCTGGGTGATAAAAAGGGACGATTAAAAGTCCTGTTTGGTTCCATCTTATTGTATTCTGCCGCCAACATCATTAATGCGTTTGTAAGTGATATTCCTACTTATACCATCGTGCGGATTATTGCGGGAATCGGATTGGCGGGTGAATTGGGTGCGGGAATTACATTGGTTTCCGAGATGATGTCGAAAGAAAATCGGGGTTATGGAACGATGATTATTGTCACCTTCGGTGCATTAGGTGCGGTGGTAGCTTCCCTGGTTGGTGCAAAAGGTGAAAGCATTGGTAATTTCCTTGAATCGCTGAGTGGATTTTCATTTGCCAATTGGCAGGTGGCGTATATCGTTGGCGGATTAATGGGCATTGCGCTATTGTTGTTGCGGATCGGTACCATAGAATCAGGTATGTTCTCCACCATTAAAACGGAGAAACATATCCGGAAGGGTGATTTTCGTTTGATCTTTTTTCATTGGGGAAACTTTAAAAAATACATGTGGTGCATATTTGTGGGCATTCCGATTTGGTATGTGATTGGATTATTGGTGATGAATTCTGCCGATGATTTTGCACCTCTATTGGGTGTAAAAGGAATTTCAAATGGAATTGCAGTGATGTATGCTTATATCGGATTGTCGGTTGGCGATTTAATTTCCGGATTATTAAGTCAGCTATTACGCAGCAGAAAGAAAGTGGTGTATTTGTATTTGGGAATGACCCTCTTTTTAACCGTTTTATTTCTCTTTTTCTCCAATGGAATTTCCAGTTCAACCTATTACTTCTACTGTTTTTTATTGGGAACAGCTACCGGATACTGGGCAATATTTGTGACCATTGCAGCCGAGCAGTTTGGAACCAATATTCGCTCAACGGCTGCCAATACGGTACCGAATTTTGTGCGCGGTTCTGTGAGTCTGATTGTCCCCCTGTTTTCCATATTGGTTGGAGCAAGTATGGGTAAAGATATTTCTGCATTGGTAGTTGGAATCATCTGTCTATCGCTGGCTTTTTACGGAGCATGGAAATTGCAGGAAACCTTTGCCAAGGATTTGGATTATGTTGAGGACCATCATGAAATCTGATGAGTGAATTTCGATTGATAGCGCGAAAGGATTTGGATCTTGCTCAATGGGATGAACTGGTGCAGCGTTCGCCCAATGGTAAAATCTATGATTTATCATTTTATCTCGATGCAGTAGCTGAAGATTGGATGGCGATTTGCAAGGACGATTATTCCGCAGGAACCAGTTTTGCTTTTAAAAACAGAGCGGGTTATAAAAATATTTACCAGCCATTTTTTCATCGTCAGTTTGGCCTTTTATCGCTCAATGATTCCGCTTTTATCGAAGTTTTTCCTAAGGACATAAAGCATATTCACTGGTGCTCTTCCGTTCCCGATTTGTCATTTCCGTACAATGAAAAATGGATGTATCAGGAATTGATGATTGACCGGAGTTTGGAGTCCATCCGAAAATCCTATTCCGAAAATGCGCGCCGCATGATAAAAAAATCGGAACTGAATGCGCATCGTATTACGGAATCGGATAATGTGGACCGTTTCATTCAGTTTTTCAGAGATCAGAAAGGCGATGATATTAAAGAATTCAAAAAAGATGATTACGAGCGCTTACGATTATTGCTAAAAGGCGGAATACGGAAGGGACTCGGGAAAATTGTGGAAGTGCGTGCGGGAGAAGAGTTAATTGCTACCGGATTTTTTTGGTTTTTCAAGGACCGTATCACCTATTTAAAAGGCACCGCCAGTAAACAAGGCAGGAACGAAGGCGCAATGTTCGCACTTTTTGATTACGTCATCTCCACCGCCTCTTTCGATGCCAAAATTCTTGATTTCGGAGGATCCCGCATCCCTGCCATTGCACAGTTTTATAAACGATTCGGAGCGCAGGATGTTTATTATTATTCGTATCAATCGGGTAAACGTCCCTGGTATATTCAGTTGGCATCATCGCTGAAGCGTCGCTTTCAATAAGTATAATTCAGGGCGGATTGTTGACAAGCATATCGCTTCTTAACATCTTTTTTATTCAGGTTATGTTATTTTTACCCCATGGCTGTTTTACCTGAAACATCTGTTGAATTTCTCAAAGGAGTGGGTCCGCAACGTGCCGATACGCTCAAGCGGGAATTGGGTATTTTCACCTGTGGTGATTTGCTTCATTTTTTTCCTTACAGGTATATTGATCGCAGTAAATTTTTTAAAATTTCTGAATTGAATTCAGAAATGCCTTATGTTCAGTTGCGCGGAAAAGTAATTTCCATGCAGGAAATACAAGGGAAAGGACCTTCGCGGTTGACGGCTGTTTTTTCTGACGATAGCGGTTCGGTGGAGTTGATTTGGTTTCAGGGTGCAAAATTTATTAAGAGCAGTATTAAACCCGGACAAGAATATGTTTTGTTTGGTAAGCCGAATTTATTCAGAGATAAATATTCCATTCCACATCCGGAACTTGAATTGTTAAGTACGTATCAATCGGGCATAAAAGGAAACCTGCAAGGGATGTATTCCTCTACGGAAAAAGCAAGTGCAAAAGGATTTAACAGCAAAGGAATTGAAAAATTAATGCGGATTTTGGTTCCAGAGTTATTGTCCTCCATTACCGAAATTTTCCCTGATGAATTATTGAAACGGTATTCGCTTCCGGAACGCAAATTTGCCTATGAACAGATTCATTTTCCTACCAGTCACGAAAACATGAATCGTGCTGTTTGGCGAATGAAGTTTGAAGAATTGTTTTTTCTTCAATTGCAATTGGTCAGAGCTAAAATAACACAGACCAAAAAAACAAAAGGATTTTCCTTTTCCGAAGTAGGAGAGATGTTTAATCGGTTTTATAAGGATCATCTTCCTTTTGAATTGACGAATGCTCAAAAGCGAGTAATTAAGGAAATACGCAAGGATATGGGCACCGGTGCACATATGAATCGCCTGGTGCAGGGAGATGTTGGTTCCGGAAAAACAGTTGTTGCTTTGTTGTGCATGTTGATTGCTATAGATAATGGATTTCAGTCCTGTTTGATGGCGCCGACAGAAATTTTAGCTACTCAGCATTATCAAACTTTATCGGAATTGCTTTTTGGAATGCCGGTGCAAATCCGATTACTCACCGGTTCAACCAAAACATCGGAGCGCAATGAAATTCATGCCGGAATAAAAGATGGCAGCGTTCATATTTTAATTGGAACACATGCGTTAATTGAACCCGTTGTGCAGTTTAAAAATTTAGGATTGGCTGTGATTGATGAACAACATCGATTTGGAGTGGAACAACGCTTTAAACTCTGGAAAAAAAATGCACTTCCGCCTCATGTGTTGGTCATGACCGCCACTCCCATTCCGCGTACGCTGGCCATGACTTTATACGGGGATCTCGATGTAAGTGTAATTGATGAATTACCTCCGGGAAGAAAAGCCATTAAAACGAGTCACCGTTTCGATTCATCGCGCATTAGCGTTTTCGGATTTATGGAAGAACAAATCAAAGCGGGTCGACAGGTCTATGTCGTTTATCCATTGATTGAAGAATCGGAAAAAACGGATTACAAAGATTTGATGGATGGCTACCAAAGTTTATCACGACGTTTTCCTTTACCGGAATATCAGATCAGTATTGTGCACGGACGAATGGCTCCTCATGCCAAAGAAGTAGAAATGCAACGTTTTGCAGATGGAAAATCGCATATAATGGTGGCCACTACCGTGATTGAAGTGGGGGTGAATGTTCCCAACGCATCAGTGATGGTCATTGAAAGCGCGGAACGTTTTGGTTTATCGCAATTGCATCAGTTGCGAGGAAGGGTTGGGCGTGGAGCTGATCAGAGTTATTGCATTTTAATGACGGGAAATAAATTAAGTAACGATGCACGTTTGCGAATGGAAACCATGTGCAGAACCAATGATGGATTTGAAATTGCAGAAGTAGATTTGAAATTGCGCGGTCCGGGTGATATTATGGGAACGCAACAAAGCGGAATGCTGGATTTAAAAATTGCAGATCTGGCCAAAGATGGTGATGTTATGAATGCCGCACGTCAGGCAGCGATTGATCTGTTGGAGAAAGATCCTGATCTCGGTCAAAGTTCACATCAGGGTATTCGTCAGCGTTTGTCGGAAATGTTGAAGAATCGTCCCAATTGGAGCCGAATATCTTAATATCATTAACGTTGCTACACTTCACTTTTAAATGTCGTTAATTCACCGTAGTTTGTATAGATGAGAAGATTGATTACGATAGCAGGATTGTTTTTTAGTGTGGCTTTACCGGCCCAGAATCTGGTTTATAATGCTTCGTTTGATGAAGGATTACCGGATAAACCGATTCATTACCGTTCGGAGGGTGGATCATCGGGTAGGACAATCATCAGTCACTGGGTTTCGCCGAATATGTCCTCACCGGATGTGTTTAATTCGCCATTTAGTTCTGCAGAACAAATTCCCTGTGCGGTGGGAAGAAGTGGACGAGGAGTAATGGGTTTGGTGATGTCGGAAAGTAAAAACATGGCCATGCATTATGGCGGTTGTTTTAAAGAATATATCCAGGGCGAATTAAAAGATGGCCTGGAAGCTGGAGTGTATTACAGGGTTGAATTTTATATTGCTTTAGACCGCACTTCGGGTTTTATTGCGAATAACATCGGATTGTATTTTTCGAAGGAACGCATACATCGTGAAGATAAATTTGGATTTGATGTTCAGCCTCAGATTATGCTATCGAACGATTCGGTGGTTACTACTTCTGCGGGCTGGGTTCGTGTTATGGGGTTGTATGAAGCACAAGGGGGAGAAAAGTACATTACCATTGGAAGTTTCGGACAGGATTTTATGATTCCTTTATCGAACTTTAATTTGAAACCGGAGGTTCAATCCGGACATACCCATCGCAATGCTTATTATTACATCGATGATGTGTCGGTAAAAAAAAGTGATCCCACCGTGCCCGGAAATGTTTTTCCCGAAGAACCGAAGACAGTCAATTTTATTTTGAATGCAGGAGAAGAGGAGATGTCGCCCGAGTACCTTTCCGCCTGGATTTCCCAATGGAAAATTGCCATTCCGAAATTGTCGCCACAAACCAATCTCAATTTTTTTATTGCATCTTCCGATAGTGTCACTTTATTCAGAAATAGTTCGGCAATAAGTCTGGTCAGTTCCAAGGAAAAAATTTCGTTTAGCAGCATAAAAGCATCGAATGATCCGGATTACAATGGATCGGTAATGGATTTTATTTCATTAATGAAGCGTTCGGAGGAACCGCAGCATTTTGTGTTGATTCACGCCGGAAGAAAAGGATTGCGTGCGGAAACCCGCGAGACCATGAAACGCGCATTTGCGGAACAGAACACCACCTTTAGTGTGATCCAATTAGGAGGAAGCACTCACAAGGAAACCCGTAACCTTGTAGAAAATCTTGGAGGCAGTTATCAGATTTGGGATAAGGAACATGAACAAGCCATGATGGAATCGCTGGATAAGGTTGAGCATTTCAGAAACCGACTAGTTTATGCCGAATCGCGCACGAAAAAGACCTTGTATTTTATTGGTGCATTCGGATTACTGGCTATTATTATTGCAGGAACATTATGAGAATACTTGTGCTTTTGATGTTGGTGTGCAATCAGCTTTCGGCACAAGAAAATTTAATTCCTAATCCTTCTTTTGAAGACAGCAGTATAGCCACCCGTAAAAAATACGAAGGCATGGGAGAAGCGGGTCGTCCACTCTGCAAAGACTGGATTGTTCCAAATCAATCCTCTGCCGATTTTTTACCGGATCATCGTTCGATGTTACTGGGTTATCCCGCAGCTTTAGCACACAGTGGTGAAGGTCGGGTAGGAATTATTCTGGCAGCAGGTTCATTTGCGCAGAATGCCGACAAAGGAAGTTATAAAGAATATGTGCAAGCACGCTTTATTCATCCGATGGATAGCGGAAAACGATACCGGATTGAATTTTACATTGCACAAGATCGCATCGATAAACATTTTGCGCTGAACATTGGTGCTCATATTTCCAAAACACAATTGCTGCGGAACGATCATTTTGCGTTTACGGAAAAGCCTCAGATTGTTTATGAGGAACGGAAAACAGTGACGGCCGAGCAAGGGTGGGTGAGGGTTTGCGGAGAGTATTTATCGCAAGGGGGAGAGGAGTGGATTACTTTAGGTTCTTTTGATACTACGCGTATGATTTCCATGCGTAGCATTGGTAAAAAACCGGAAAAGAAAAGTGTTCGTGCTGCACGTTATGCTTATTATTATCTCGATGATGTCAGCGTAATTGAACTCCGGGAAAATGAAAACTGCAAAAACAGCAGTAGTCAATTTCAACAATGGTATTTTTTAATCGATGCTTCTGAGTCGATGAATAAAGAAGGAAAATGGAATCATTTACCCGAAGGAATAGCACAGGGAATTTCCTATACCGCTGAAGGAGATCATTTGCAGTTGTACGGATTCAATGATGAAGTTTTTTCATTGGGGAATGATACCATCGCTCAAGCGTACGATTATTCAGCATTACTTCAGTATCACCCAAAGGGTGCAACGGCGGTGCAGCAGGGATTAAAAAAAATCTATAGCGAAATTTCACAGCATCCGGAAAATACTTCGGTGGTGTTGATTACGGATGGTCAGTTCTCGCTTGGAGCATTTAAGGATACGATTGAACGTTATTACAAGCATAGAAATATCTCTTTTTCGGTGCTACAGATCGGATCGAAAAACAATAAATCGTTGCGGAAAACGGCAGAGCGAAATGGTGGTTATTACTTGTTATCTGATGATTCCGAATATGGCAGGGAAATTGCTGGTATTGTTCAGAATGAAATGAAGGATCGCGAAGAAGTGAATTATGGGAAAGGGAAATTTTACGTTACTCCCGCTTTTTTGTTTACCTTGATTCTTACGCCTATTATTGTTGTACGATGGCTTTAAGGACAATTTTATTATTCGGATTAATGCACTTGACGGTGTCGCTGTTTTCGCAGGAAAATCTGGTGATCAATCCGGGTATGGAAGAAACTGTTCCCACTCCGCCAACGCATCATTGGAATACTAAACTGAAAGTGAATACGCCACTAGCTCCGGATTGGTTTACGGCAACCGAAGCAACGGCCGATTATTTTAATTCGCATGAATCGACCATGATGGGATCGCCAACGGTGGTAGCGCATCGCGGACAAGGTCGTATTGGTTTTATTTGTGGTGCGAAAAATAAATATACCCGTATCGATTATAAGGAATACCCAATGGGAAAATTGGTTCGTCCACTCGAAGCCAATAAAAATTACTGCGTCACTTTTCATATCGCGCTCGACGGTAGTTCGAAGTTTGCCATGGATTCCATCGGATTTTATTTTTCGCCTGAACCGGTAGGATTGCAGCAAACGACATTGATAAAAGTGAAACCTGCTTATGTGATGCCTGCTGATAGTATTGTGACTGCAAAAGATGGTTGGGTAGAAGTGAAAGCGGTGTATCCTGCCAATGGGGGAGAGCGTTACATTGTGTTTGGGAGTTTTTCTCATAAGGATCGCATAAAATTAAAATCCATCGGCGAGCATCGTCCCAAACGATTTCATTTTTCGAAAGTGAAAAAATTAGCGTATTACTATCTCGATGATGTTTCCGTAAGCGAATTACCGGATAGTACGGATCGTCCCTGCCTCAGTGGTAAAACAAAAAACGTAGCGAAGAGTAACCGTTATTTGTTTTTGGTGGATGTTTCCGGCTCCATGCATGCCGGCGGAAATTTAGATTCAGTGAAGCAGGCCTTAAAAAATAGCATTCGCGAATTGCCGGCAGAAGCAGAAGTGGCCATGGTAAGTTTTTCGGGAGAACCTAAATTGATTGTTCCGTTTTCTTCTCCGCAAGCTGCGGGACTAAATGCATCCATTGATTCGTTGAAACATGGAGGCTACACCAATGTGGCTAACTCCATTGAATTTGCCTATAACTATCTTCAAAAATCGGAAAAGGCAGAAGGGACAAGCATCATGTTATTTACCGATGGAATTTTTGAAGTGAATGTGCCGACCAACAAACGCATTCTTCAAAATTATCACGATCATCAGATTCGCTTTTCGACTTTCCAATTTGGCGATCGCACTAATTTTGATTTGGAAAAAGTAGCAGCAGCCACCAAGGCCGATTATATAAAAGTTCAATCAGAACAACTCAACGATATGCTGGCTCCGCATTTGTACGATGTAGTTGAAATTCCCAATAAAGAAAAAGTGTACTACACCCATATGCGATTTGAAATGATAGCTATTCGTCCACTTCGCTATTGGCTGTTTATTCTGATTGGCGTTGCCCTGGGGGTGAAGTATTTCTAACAGGAACTATTTTTTATTTCGCAGTAATCACAAATTCTGTTCTACGGTTTAATGCACGGTTGGCATCGCTGGTGTTGGGGACTTTCGGTTTGGTTTGTCCAAATCCCTGCGCTGTAATCCGTTCCTGAGAAATTCCTTTTGAAATGATGTAGGCCATTACCGCTTTCGCACGATTATCGGAAAGCGTCAGGTTTTCATTTGGATTACCGCGGTCGTCGGTGTGACCATGAATGGCTATTTTAATATTCGGATTCTCCTTGAGGAAAACGATGAACTGATCGATCACAAATTTGGTGGCAGCACTTAATTCATACGAATTCGTTGCGAAAAGAATGTCCTTCATCGTGTAGGCTTTTCCTACTTCTATTTTTTCCGCTTTTAAATCTGCAGCCTTAATCACAGGAGATGTGGAATTGGAAGCAATTAATTTCGAATCGAAGGTGCGGTCTTCCGTTTTAACGGTAATAACGGCATCATTTCCTTTTTCTACATTGATAACCGCAACGTATTTTGCATCGTCGGGATCAACTTTTATTTCTTCTTTTTTATTGGAATTGGTGTAGGTGATTTCCAGTTTAGCATCGGTAACGGGAGCTCCGTTTTCATCAATGACTTGTCCTTTTACCAATATTACTTTTTCGGGACGCGCTTTTTCGGGTAATTCAAAACGGTAGATGTCGAGACCCTTCGCATTTTTTAATTTGGAAGATGCATAATATGCCAGTTTACCATCAGTGCTCACCATTAATCCATGTTCATCTTCTGAAGAATTAATCGGGTATCCGATGTTTTGTGGTTTGGTCCAGCTTCCATCTTCTTTTTGTTTTGTAAAGTAGATATCGTATCCGCCGGCACCCCAATAATTTTCATTCACCTGTGCTGCGAAATATAAGGTTTTGGAATCGCTGTGCATGAAAGGTGCTTTTTCATTGCCCTCGGTGTTGATGGCCTGCAAAGGACGGGCAGGTCCCCATTTCCCATCTTCTCCGCGATTGGAATACCAGATATCAGTATTCATTTCCTGACCGGGAATATCGCGTACAACGGCGAAATAAAGTGTTTTTCCATCGGCAGAAAGGGATGGTTGAGCTTCCCATCCATTCGGCGTATTAATTCCTGAGCCTAAATTTTCGAGAGCCGACCATTTGTATTCGTACTTGCCGGTATTCATGTTTTTGATGCGTTCGTATTTGGAAGAATACAAATCGCAATTGTTGTAATCGGGAATTCGTTTGTTGTCTTTTCTGCAGGCGCAAATGATCATTTCTTTGTTGTCGACCGATATCGTTGCTCCACCGAAATTATCACCATAGATGTTAAACGGTGCCGGGAGTTTGGTCCCTGCATCGAAGGGGGAATTTAAGTCGGGACGTTGCGATAAGGTGAATTCTTCAACTACGCGACTTGTTAAATCGCCCAATGCTTTTCGGTCTGCCTTCCGTGTAAAAAACAATAATTCGTTATCGGGCGAGATCATGGGTAAATATTCATCCGCTTCGGTGCTCACGTTTTCCACAATAGCGGGAGCAAAGGGGACAGGATTTTTAAAGAAGGTGGAATAAAATTCAATCTCGGGCAGAATCTCTTTTACATCTCTTTTTTTCTCGGGATGATCCAATGCCATTTGTGCATCGTCGGTGATTTTAAATTCCAGAAACTGATTGAACCAGCTCAAGGCATTTTCATAATCTTCGCGCGAGTAGGCGATAACACCAAGGTAATAATAGGGATCGGAATGGTATTTCGGACAAGCCGCAATAAGTCGACGGAAATAATCGTCGGCATATTTATAATCTGTTCCATCCGCATGCGCTTTTTTAAAGGCTTTTACGCCGAGTTGGTACAAACAGGTGGCACAATTCTCATCGATGGCCAGAGCGTCGATTAAAGCTTGTTTACGGTCCTTCGGTTCAACTTTGGTATCGTTGGCTTTTTCAACGAGTTTCTTTACTTTTTTGTCGCTGATAACTCCGCAGTCCTCATCGTCCTGAGCCACTGCGCTCAACACCATGAACAATGCAGTAATGGTTAAAATGGTATTTTTCATTGATCTCCTCCTTAATTCTCCACCGCCGATTACGGTATTTTTTCTATAATGTTTCAAAATGAAAGAAGTTACGGACGAATAATTCAAATTTCATTCCATTTTCGGTTTAGGCAATAAAAAAAGGCAGATCCGGGGGGGACCTGCCTTTCGTAGTGCAAATTGTTTTATTTCAGTTTATCGGCCTGGGCACGTGCTTCATCCAATACCTTTTGGGCTTTTTCATCGGCTTCCTTCTCCAGTTTTTGTGCTTTATCCTCCGCCTCTTTATTCATTTTTTGAGCAGTTTTTTCGGCAGCAGCTTTTTTCAGAGGATTATTTCCTGCTTCGGCTACCAATTTTTCGCCGGCGGTTTTCGATTCCTCACGAACTTTATCTGCGGCCTTTTTAGCTTCAGCACGAATTTGCGCTGCTTTTGCTTCTGCATCTTTCATGATTTTTTCAGCTTCGGCGCTTGCTTTGGCTTTCACGTCTTCTTTCACTTCCTCAATCTTCTCTTCTACTTTCTCTTTCACTTGCTCTTTGATTTCGTTTTTCAAATCCTGAGTTTGTGATTTAAGATCGGTTTCAATTTTCGGATCAGTCACCGTTCCGGTGATGGTGGCGCGAACGTTTACGATGTCGCCAACCTCAATGGTGGTTCCTGCTTTTGCATTCGCTTTTGCCATTAATCCGTTAAGGGTTTCATTGGCAGCTGCACCAAATTCACTACGCGGAATAGCCATGTCCATTTTGTAATCGAGCGTTTGATCGAAACCGGTGCTTCCTGCAATGGTGGTTTTGTAGTTGTTCACTTTTATGTCGTACGGATCAACAAACACGCGTCCGTCTTTAAAGGTGTAATTCAGATTTACATCCTGAATGTTTTGTTTCGAAAGTTTGCTGATTTTCAATTTTTCCGCCAGTTTATTCAATGGTGCAAATCCTTCGATGTAAATGGATTTTGTACTCAGTGTTCCATTACCGTTCATGGTATTGTACAGAGGTTCCATTTTGTTATTCAGGTGGGTGTTGAATTTCATTTTGGTAGAAAACTTACCGGTACATTTCGACGCAATCGGTGCAAGTTTTTCGATGGTATTAAATGTTTCGGATGCTTTTTTAATATCCATGTTTGAAATATCAAAATCGAAATCTACCAATGGTTCAAGCGGATTTCTCGAGTCGTAAACACCATTCATCATTACACTTCCTTCGAGGGTGTTCAGGTGCAATTTGTCGAGCGACATCACCCCTTCGCGCATGATGATATTTCCGCCTACATTATCCAAAACAATTTCCGGTTTTCCGGCATAATTCGGATAGCGTACTTTTCCGAAATTCGATGATAACACGAAGTCGATGTTTTTCGGAACTTCAAATACATAGGATTCTGACGTTGCTGTTGCGGGAACAGGATCGGCAGCTGGAGCAGGTTGTGCGGCAACGGTTTCTTCGCTGCTTCCCATTAAACTTCCAAAATCCAATTCCGGTGAGCTCACGTTAAAGGTTCCTTTTAATGTTTCACCTTTGAGGAAATAAGCGAGGTAATTATCAATTTTTCCATTCGCCAGCAATTGCGTTTTATCTACAGTAGCATCAAAGGAAGCCAGTTCGAGGTATTGCGGATTAAATCGGAAATCCATGATTTTAATGTTGGTCGGATATCCCATCGAGGTATCGTTATACACCAATTCTTTCGCTACGATACTTCCTTCGGCTTTGAATTTTTCATATTCACCTTTGTCAATGCTCGACATCCTGCCGTCGATTTGTACATCCGAATCAATTAATCCGGTTAATACCGTTCCGCTCGAAACAGGAACAACATCTTTTAAAGTGGCTAAATTGAAATTCGCTTTTAATCCCGCTTTAATTGCAGGATCTGTCATTGGATGTGCCAGATGTAAAAATGCTTCCAGTTGATTTCCGCCGAGGTTCGATTTTAAAGTTGGAATATCTACAACGATATCATCCATCGAAGGATCTCCTTTGGAGTTGACATTTCCTTTTACATAAATGCCGGTAGCCGATTTTGGTAATCCGGGATATTGGAAACTTCCGTTTTCTACTAAAAGATCCACATTAAAGCCAGGCATAGATTTTTCGCTGTATACACCCGATAATTTTCCTTTTACCTCTGCTTTACCTCCGAATTTAATGCTGTTGTAATCGGCCGTGTAAATAGCAGGAACCAAAGAGTAAATGTTTTTAAATTCAGTTTTAACGGTTGCAAAATTGATGTCCATATCAATATCACTCGATGGCATCGCAACAAATCCGTCGAAACCTAATTCGAGTTCATTCAATTTTACATAATCATCCGGCATGAAAGTGTACTTGCTGTTTTTCATGTCCATCGCAAAATCGAATTTCGAATCCACTTTCGTGTTTTTCATATAAGGAACGCCACCGTAAATGAAGTCGAGCGTATCTGCCGTAGTGGTCGTTTTAAAATCGAATTCATCTTGTGTAAAGTCGCCTTCACCGTGGTGATTTAAATTCACGATGCGTGCATACATATCGCCGGCGCGGTCGTCGTAAGTGATGTTTGTGTTTTCTAAATAATAGCTGCGAACCTTCAGCGCAAATTTAGTTTCTGAGGTGTCCACTCCTTCTGCCACTTTCGTGGAGTCGGATTTGGCTATGTCGTAATTGGCTTTTCCGTTTTCGAGCACAATCACATTCAGGTCGGTGTTCTTCAGTCCAACCTCGCGAATGTCGATTTGATCGCCCCATAATACCGAATACAAATCTACACTCACAATAATCGTTTCAGCATCGATTAGTTTTACGCCTTCGAATTCTTTTTCACCGGTGAGCGAAACTTTTTTCAATTCCATAGTGAAATTCGGAAAGGTGGAGATCAGTGTTAAACTATAATCTTCACATTCAAATTTACCATGCAGGTTGTTGTTGATTTGTTCTTTGATGAGTGCGAAAATTTTATCGCGGAACAGGAAAGGTGCAATCAGTACGAATACAAAGAGCAGCAGAAATGTAATTCCGCTCCATTTTAAAATTCTTTTCCATAAAGGTTTTTTCACCTTGGGTGCATTCGGATCAGTGGTTTTCTTTTTGAAGAACATATTCGTGGTTTTGGTTCGTTTAAAAATTAAAATTAGGAATTAGTCGGATGCGTGTCAACCGGATGAAACTCGCCTTCGGAGCGTGCAATCACTACCGCTGCGAGACAATTTCCAATCACATTCACGGCAGTGCGGGCCATGTCCATTAATGCATCTACAGCTAATATGATAAAGGCTTTTTGCGGATCTATTCCGAGACTTTGAACGGTACTCACTAAAATTATAAAGGAAGCTCCCCTTACACCGGCAACACCTTTGGAAGTGAGCATCAGAATTAGACACATGTACACTTGTTCACCGAATGACATGTCGAGTCCCGATAACTGCGCCACAAACACCGATGCCAAGGATAAATACAAGGTTGTACCATCGAGATTAAAGGAGTAACCGGTGGGTAAAACAAAGGCGACAACCTTGCGGCTAACGCCAAATTTTTCCATGTTCTCCATCGCTTTCGGTAATGCAGCTTCGGAAGTGGAGGTAGCAAATGCAATGGATACGGGTTCCCATACCGCTTTGAAAAAGGCTTTTACGGGGACTTTAAAAAAGACCATTACGGGGACTAAAACTCCGCCGACAAAAACAAGTAATGCACCATAGAGGGTGAGGACCAAATTAATGAGCACACCCAAAACTTCAATTCCCGATTTTCCCACGGTAGAGGCCAATGCACCGAATACGGCGAAAGGTGCAACATACATCACAATATGGGTGAATTTGAACATCACTTCACTGAGGCTCTCCATGAAATGAAGCATGGTATTTTTCTTGCCTTCATCTTTCACCATAAACAATGCAATGGCAAAGAGGATGGCAAAAACCACAATTTGCAAAACCTGATTTTCCGCAATCGATTTCGCAATGTTCTGTGGGAAAATATCGACGATGACGTCGTGGTCGACATTCTGACTCAATAATTTTTCTGCTTTCGCCGAAGTCTTGCTCGCAATGCTGGCCGTAACTTCAGGATCTAATCCTTTTCCTGCATTGGTAAGATTAATAGCACCCAATCCGATGAACAATGCTACCGTGGTTACCAATTCAAAATACAAAAGCGATTTTAAACCCATTCGTCCAACCTGCTTCATGTTGGAATGTCCTGCAATTCCCACAACAAGTGTGGAGAGTAATAAAGGCGCGATTACAGTTTTAATCAGATTGAGAAAAATTTTGCTCAGTCGGTCCAGTTCCACCGCCTGATCCGGAATATCAACACCTACTTCAATACCTGCCACCATCGAAAACATAATCCACATGGTGAGTGATTTTCTTCGGAAAGTGAGCACGCCTAAAACGGAAATCAGTGCCAGACGAATCCCCATGATGAGTCCCTCCGAAGCGATATCGCTGTATTTCCAGAAGAGAACAATCATGGCAATGATGCCGGTGTACATCAATGTAAATAATCCTTTATTGCGCATCAGATTCGATTGGTTTTAGAACGTAAATAATGATCTGCAAGTACCATTGCTGCCATTGCTTCTACAATAGGTACTGCACGGGGAACCACGCAAGGATCGTGGCGACCTTTCCCTGAAATATGGGTTTCATTTCCATTTGCATCCACCGTTTGCTGATCCTTCATGATGGTGGCTACGGGTTTAAATGCAACACGGAAATAAATATCGCTTCCATTCGAGATACCACCTTGTATGCCACCGGAAAAATTAGTGGAGGTGGTTATTTTTTTATCCTGTACACGAAAGCTGTCGTTATGTTCAGAACCTTTCATCCGCGTTCCCTCAAATCCGGAGCCGTATTCGAATCCTTTTACCGCATTAATCGCGAGCATTCCTTTTCCCAGATCAGCATGTAATTTATCGAATACCGGTTCGCCCCAGCCGGCAGGTACACCACGTATCACACAGGTGATGATTCCTCCCAGCGAATCACCGGCCTTACGGGTTTCTTCAATGAGTTCGATCATTTGCGCTGCCATGGATGGATCAGGACAACGCACTGCGTTATTTTCTTTGAGTGTTAAATCCACACCGGTATAAGGAACTTTAAGTTCAAGGTTACCGACGGAACTCACATAAGCATCAATTTGGATTTGCTCTTGTTGCAAGATTAATTTTGCGATGGCACCGGCCACTACTCTGCAAGCTGTTTCCCTGGCAGAAGATCTTCCACCACCACGGTAATCGCGTATTCCGAATTTTTCCTGGTAAACGAAATCGGCATGGGAGGGACGAAAAACTTCCTTGTTATGCGAATAATCTTCACTGCGGTGATCTTCGTTGGGAATGATAAATCCAATTGGTGTTCCTGTACTTTTTCCTTCGAAAATACCCGATAAAAATTTTACCGAATCGCTTTCTTTTCGCTGGGTACTTATGGAGGATTGTCCCGGTTTACGACGGTCCAGTTCCTGCTGAATAAAATCCGTGTCGATAATCAATCCTGCCGGACAACCCTCAATGATTCCGCCAATGGCTTCACCGTGTGATTCGCCAAAGGAGGTAAGAGAAAAAATATGTCCGAAACGATTGGCCGACATTTTTATTTATTGATTTTAACCCGCTTTAATTCGAGACGATTCATGGCATTTACCGATAATCCTTCAACGTAGTTGTGCACAAAGCGAACGACTTCATCGTAATACAATGGAATAACAGGAGCTTCTTCCAATAGAATCTCTTCCATTTTGGTATAAAGCTCATAGCGTTTCATTTCGTCGGTTTCGGTGAGTGATAATTCGAAATTTACATCGTAGGGACCATTCCGGAAATGCGTGTAATTGGGTCCTTTTGGTGATTCGTTTTTGCTGTAGAACAACTGATAAAAATTGATGGCTTCCGGATAGTCGGCGGTCCATGATTTCCTAAACATGTTTGTTTGAAAACCGGCAATCATTTGTTTCTGCACATTGGGAAGAACCAATTCCAGATCGCAGCGCAATCCTAAATCTTCGATGTTCTCCTTGATGTATTCGCAGATCTGTTTGTATTCGTTGGTGGCGATCAGTTTTACAGGTTCAAGTGATTTCGGATTGGTAATTCCCGCTTCGAAAAGCAGAGCTTTTGCTTTTTCCGGATCATAGGTATAGCCAATGATGGATGCGTATTTGTAGCTGGGCATACCCATGGGGACAAACCCGTTTTCGGCAGGTTGGCCGATTCCGTTTCGCAGGAAGGTGATAATTTCTCTGCGGTTGATTCCGTAGTTGATGGCTTTGCGGACTTGTTTGTATTTGATGGGACTATTCGCAAATGCGGGCTGATCTTCTTTGAGCATAAATCCGATGTAATCCGTCTTTAACCATGGATGGCGCTGCAGATACATGCGGTCGGAAAATTCCGGTTCCAGATCACCTTCTTTGGTGAGGAGCTGATCCTGATACGAAGGATGCAATCCGGAAATGAATTCAAACTTTCCTTTCAGGAATTCGCGGAACTCCACATCTTTTTCGCGAATGAAGGAAATGGAAACAGCATCGATGTAGGGGAGACGGTTACCGTTTTCATCCAACTCAAAATAATTTTCGTTTTTAAGCAATACCAGTTTTACATCTTCTTTCCAGGATTTGAAGGTAAAGGGTCCGGTACCCACGGGGTTTCTCGAAAAATCATCACCGTAGTGATCTACGATTTCAATGGGCACTACGTAGCAGAACGAAAGCGATAATTGCTCCAGAAATCCATGTTGCGGTTTGGCAAGAACGATTTTAAGAATGGAATCATTGGGAGCGTAAAAGCCGAGTCCAAATGAGCGGGCCGATTTATCGAGGTTCTGAAAAATGTATTGTCCTGGAGAGGCCACATCGGGATCGGTGATGCGGAAAAAGCTATTGACAAAATCCTGCGCCACTACTTTTCTTCCCTTTCCATTGGGGAACTCCGGATGATCGTGGAAATAAACATCATTACGCAGGGTGAAGGTGTATTCGAGCTTATCGTCGGAAACCGTCCAGGACTTAGCAATGTCGGGAACCACATTCAAATCCTTATCCAGGGTTACCAGTCCGTTAAACAACTGACTCATTGCCCAACCATCCTCAAAACGCACGGCCAATGCCGGATCCAGGAAGGAAATACCGGCCGATTCATTATATCGAAATACTTTTTTACCACTTAATTCTGCAGAATCCCTTTGTTCGTTGCAGGAGAACAGCACCAGTGAAAAAATCACGACAAAAAATCCAATCGATCTCATTCAGAAAATTATTTGGGTAAAGATAGAGGCTGGAGGCTTAAAAATAAAATTCCGAAAGGGGAAAAATTGGGGATTGTCGAAATAAAAACCGAAGCTGCCGATACGTAGAAATTTGGTTATATTGCAAGCATAAATTCTAGAAACATGAAAAAAATGATTATGCCTCTCATGCTTGTTGCTTTGGTACTTGGCTCTTGCGGAGAAAAAAGTAAAAAAGGTGCCTGGATTGCAGAGGATAAAGACAACTATACTTCTGAATGTAAAAAAGCTGCTGAAGGTGAAAGTATTCCGGGAATGGATGCTGATACCTACAAGAAGTTTGTGGATCAGGTATGTAGCTGTTCATTAGAAAAACTGGAAGATGGTTACGAGAATGCGATTGAAGCCAACAAGGACCGCGAAGGGGTGACCAAAATTGGTGAAGAATGCGGAATGGAAGCTGCTATGAGCCTGATGGGCGAAATGGACATGGGTGGTGCAATGGAAGAAGCTCCCGTAATGGATGAGGCTGCCGTTGAAGAAGTAGCTACTGAAGAAGGTGCTGAATAATTGTTCTTGAGATTACAGAGAGAGGGGACCAAGCGGTCCCCTTTTTTTATCGCCTTTCCTGTGTAAAATGATGCGAATGCTATACCTTTGCAGCTTATGAATCAGTACAAGAAGGTCAGTTTTTACACGCTGGGCTGCAAATTGAATTTTTCTGAAACATCCACCATTGCCCGTCAATTTGTGGATGCCGGCTTTGCGCGTGTAGATTTTTTTGATCGTCCGGATATTTACGTCATCAACACCTGCTCCGTTACCGATAATGCCGACAAGAAATGCCGGCAATTGGTTAAAAAAGCCCTCAAGGTAAATTCCAATGCGCAGATTGTAATCATCGGTTGTTATGCGCAATTAAAACCGGATGAAATTGCTTCGATAGAAGGAGTGGATCTGGTCCTGGGTGCGAATGAAAAATTTAATGTGATTGAACACCTTGAAAAACTGGAAGGGAAAGCGGCTGAGCGCGGAAAAGTGGAGGCGATTGAAATTAAGCAGACCAAACATTTTGTACCCTCTTACAGTTATGGCGACCGCACCCGGAGTTTTTTAAAAGTGCAGGATGGTTGCGATTATTTTTGCGCTTTCTGTACTATTCCTCTTGCACGTGGATTTTCACGCAGTGAGACGATAGAAAATACCTTAAAAATTGCCCGCGAAGTGGCTGCCACCGATGTGAAGGAAGTGGTGCTCACCGGTGTGAATATCGGTGATTTTGGAAACGGCGGAGATGAAAATTTTTATGGTTTGGTACAAGTCCTTGATGAAGTAGAAGGAATAGATCGTTACCGTATTTCATCCATCGAACCCAATCTGTTGAGTGACGAAATCATTCAATTTGTTTCCAGCTCCAAACGATTCGCACCGCATTTTCATGTTCCGCTTCAATCCGGATCCGATAAAATTTTAAAACTGATGCGTCGCCGTTATGAACGCTCGCTCTATGCCGACCGTGTCCGTTCCATTAAACAACGGATGCCGGACGCTTGCATCGGTGTGGATGTGATTGTTGGTTTTCCCGGCGAAAGTGATGAAGATTTTCTGGATACCTATCAGTTTTTAAACGATCTGGATGTCTCTTATTTCCATGTTTTCACCTACAGTGAACGCGATAATACCACCGCAATTCGCATGACGGATGTAGTTCCGATGGATGTGCGGAATAAACGCAGTAAAATGTTGCACATACTTGGAGAAAAGAAAAAACGTGCATTTTATTCTACACAAGAAGGAAAAATTGCCCGTGTTCTTTTCGAATCGGAAGAAGAAGAGGGGATGATGTATGGTTTTACCGAGAATTATGTAAAAGTAAAATTCCCTTATGATGAACAATTGGTGAACCGTTTTGCCGATATCCGATTAACACAAACCGACCGGGATGGAGTAATGAAAGCCGAATTGATTGCGGTAGTTCCCGATAACAAGATTTTAGCCTGATGTATCCTACACTTTACCATTTTTTTTACGATATCACCGGATTCGAAATTCCGTTTCTGCGTGCCGTTAACAGTTTCGGTTTTTTTGTCGCCATGGCCTTTCTGGTAGCCGGCTGGTTATATGCCAAAGAATTAAAACGAAAAGAAGAAGAAGGATTTGTTCCTGTATCTAAGCGCTTGATTTGGGTTGGTGCTCCTGCTCCCTTGCATGAGATTGTATTAAACGGATTATTGGGTGCGTTTTTAGGATTTAAATTGATTTATGCATTCACACATCAGGATGTTTTTTCGCGCTTTCCGAAATTTTTATTTTCTGCAGAAGGAAGTTGGATCGGATTGATCATTGGTGCAGCGATTATGGCTTATTGGCGTTATGCAGATGGAAAAAAAGCTGAATTGCCCAAACCTGAGCAGCGGGAAGAACTGGTTCACGGTTATGATCATCTTGGAAAATTAATCACGCTTGCCGTGTTGTGGGGATTCATCGGTGCCAAATTATTCGCGTGGCTCGAAGATCCGCAACCGCTTGGTGAATTTTTAAAAGATCCTTTTCGCGGTTTAACCATGTATGGCGGATTAATCTGCGCAGCGATTGCCATGACGTTTTACATGCGCAAACATCAACTACCGGTATGGCATTTTTACGATGCAGCAGCTCCTGCTTTAATGCTGGCTTACGGTGTTGGACGAATCGGTTGTCACGTAAGTGGCGATGGAGATTGGGGAATTGAAAACACCGCTCCAAAACCGGGGTGGATGTCCTTTTTACCCGACTGGATGTGGTCCTACACTTACCCAAATAACGTGAACATGGTAGGTGTTCCGTTAAAGGATTGTCTCTATGGCGATCAGTATTGTACCGTATTACCCAATCCTGTTTTTCCTACGCCCTTTTATGAAACCTTAATGTGTGTGGCCTTCTTTTTTATTCTGTGGGCCATGCGAAAAAAAATTACCATTCCCGGTGTATTGTTTATGTCCTACCTCGCCATGAACGGAGTAGAACGTTTCTTCATCGAAAGCATTCGTGTAAATGAAAAATATCATTTATTGGGCATAGAAGTTACCCAGGCGCAACTGATTTCCTTAAGTTTTATTCTTGTGGGTATTGCAGGAATTTTTTATCTTAAACACAAGCAAAAAAATGCAGTCTCGGCATGAGCATTGTTTTTATTGTAAAATCAACCATTCGCAATAAGCAAAACTTTTATCGTTTTCTGGAAGAGTTTCGCTCGTTTGGACATATAGAACGCATCGAAGTTAAGGAAACCCAAAAGGCGGGTCACGCTATTTCTCTGGCCTTTCAAAGCTGTAATGAAGGATTTGAATATGTAATTGCTGTTGGTGGCGATGGAACACTGAATGAAGTGATCAATGGCGTTTTATCGCATCCTCACCATGTGCCCTGCATAGCGCT
Organism: Flavobacteriales bacterium; assembly: GCA_019694795.1. Classification (NCBI taxonomy): domain Bacteria; kingdom Pseudomonadati; phylum Bacteroidota; class Flavobacteriia; order Flavobacteriales; species Flavobacteriales bacterium. The sequence continues at coordinate 29,263 of JAIBBF010000028.1, forward strand.
TTTGCCTTATGGAAGCGGAAATGATTTTTCGCGCATGGCTTTTGGATTTCATCAACCGCAGGAATTAATGGAGGCCTTGCGGAAACAAAAACGTAAGACGGTCGACATTCCCGTACTTCGTTCTACTGCTGAAAACACAGAGAGCCGAAAAATGTATTATGTAAACATGCTCGATGCAGGAATTGGCGGTGTGGTGAGCAGAAAAGTGAACCGCAGTAAAAAACGATTGGGTGTGGGATTTTCATTTTTCACTTCCATTTTAAGCACTTTTTTAACGTATTCAACCAGCCGTGCGCGGATTGTGTTGAATGGAAAAGAAGTGATTGAAAAGAAAATTCTGATGGTTGCCGTTGCCAATGGAATCTCATTCGGAAACGGACTCATCATCTCGCCCGATTCGCGTCCCGACGATGGTAAATTAAACGTGATTGTATTCGGTGATGTCAGTGTGTGGCTTTATCTGAAATACCTTCCTAAAATCCGCAAGGGGATTAAAATTGAACATCCGGAAATCAGTTACCATTTGGCGCAATCCATTTCGGTAGAACCCATTTCTCATTCTCTATCTGTTGAGTACGATGGAGAATTTGGAGGATATGCGCCCCTGAAGGTGGAGTTGAACGGGACAAAAATTGATTTTCTGGTTCCTGTATTATAATACCTCCGGGTCACTTTCTTCACCATTGAACCGCTCTTCATTCATGTTTTTTTCTGCTTTCATTTGTAAAACCATAGGGTGAATCATACCGATGGCTGAAATGGGCAGGAATAAAATAACGATTCCCAGACCGGCAGCAAATACAAATGGGACCATGAATAAAATATTTGTATCCAACAGATTGAAGAAAAAATAATTCAGTCGTTCTACTACATAAGTGAGGCCCATAAACATGAGTTCAATGGAAACGATTAATAAAAGGAAACCGGATATTATTCCTTTCCATGCAATCTCTCTTTTATTAATGGAATAGGTATAATGAAAAATTAAAAAGGGGACGAGATGAAACAAAATGATTTGAGCGTCTTCTTTAAAGAAATTGGGATGATAATAAAGTATTGAACCCAAACTCGGTTCTTCAGGCGGAAAATACATTTGAAAGATAAAAATTAAAATTCCACCGATAATTCCGCCTACGATACAACGAATGAATGTGATTTCCTTCAGCATCATTTTAAAATAGTCGCGCGAAATACCTTCCTCATTTTTCGAATGCAACAGCATTTTATAAAACACCATGTAAAATCCGCAGCTAAATACCACTGATGTGAAATAGAATGAATTAAAGATAACAGGAATCTCCAGTGGTTGTAGTGGTGCTTCCAGGAAATAGAAGTAATAATTATAGACGTATTTAAACTCGATAATGGCGATGATGTAAGGGATAAAAAAACTAATCAAAAAGGAAATAATGGAAAATCCAACGAGAAAAGAGAATATGTTTTTCTTTCTGTAATAGAAGCGTAACATTTCAAAAATGCTCGCTTGAAATAGATCGATAAAGCGAATTTTTTTCATGCTTTTTCAGAGGTAAAGTGAAGTCCTGCGTAAACCAATAATCCGTTTAAACCCAATAATTCATATCCAAATTCATATCCGTCGAAAAAGGATTTGGAATACATGCTGAGTATATAACAAATTACCGGTGCAGCGAGTGAAAAATATGGAACAAGCGAATCGTTCGCCTTGCGTTTGCTGAGTATGCCAAAGAAGAAAAGTCCGAGTAAAGGACCATAAGTATAGGCAGCAACCGTAAGAATGGTATTGATGATGGCATCATTGTTCATCGCTTCGAAAATGAGAATAACCAGTAATAAGGCAATGGCAAAACCAATATGAATTCCGTTTCTCCATTTTCTTTTTTCTTGTTCTGACCGCGATTGCTGATCCATTTTCAGAATGTCGATATAAAACGAAGTGGTGAGGGTGGTGAGTACGGAATCTGCACTGGAGAAAGTAGCGGCGGTTAACCCGAGTATAAATACAATTCCCGCAAAAGAGCCCAGATGGTTTAAAGCGAGTTCCGGAAAAACTTTATCGGGAATTACATCACCTGTGGCGTTTAATGGAAGTGGAATGTGACTTTGCGCGTAGTATTGATAAATTAATACACCCAGCGACAAAAAGAAAAGATTTACAATCATCATCACAAAACTAAAACTGCGGATATTTTTTTGAGCTTCACCCAGTGTTTTGAGGCTGAGATTTTTTTGCATCATGTTTTGATCCAATCCCGTCATGGCAATGGAAGTGAGCATGCCGCCGATGAACATTTTAAAGAAAAACGATTTTTGGGTCCAGTCCCAGAAAAAGGTTGTTGAATTGGAATCATTTGCAATACGCGAAACCATTTCTCCGAATCCAATTTCCATGTTTTTCTGAATCGCATAAATGGAAAGGATTACCGCTAATAATAAAATTCCCGATTGCAGCACATCGGTCCACACCAATGTGCGTATCCCTCCCTTGAGTGTATACACCAGAATTAAAATGATAATGATGGAAACAGAAATGCTGAATGGAATATTTAATTGCTTCAAAACAAAATAGTGAATGACACCCGCAGCGAGATAGAGTCGACCGCCTGCTCCCAGCAAGCGTGAGATAAGAAAGAAAACAGATCCCGTTTTTTCGGCTTTGGGTCCGATTCTTACCCCCAGATACGAGTAAATGGAAGTAAGATTCATTTTGTAATACAGCGGAAGTAGAATTTCGGAAATCACAAAATAGCCGGCGAAATAACCGAATACCAATTGCAAGTAGGAGAAATCCCCTTTTTCCACCGCGCCGGGAACGGAAATAAAGGTGACACCCGACAAGGAATCTCCCAGCATACCGAAGGCAACGGCAATCCATGGCGATTTTTTACTTCCCAGGAAATAGGCATTATCATCGGCCCCTCTGGATGTTATCCATGAAATTCCGACCAGCAGCAGGAAATAAAACAGTAAAACAGCAATGACAAAAAATGGATCCATGGATTAAAAATAAGCGAGTAAAGCGCTAAACCGGCAAGCGGCTAAGGATAGATTTCCACAGCGATTGCTTAATTAAGCAGGATATTGTTCTTTTTCCTATTTTGGCCCCATGATCGAGATCAAGGGCATTGAAAAAGCGTATGGCGAATTAAAGGTTCTGAAAGGAATAGACCTGGAGGTGCGTGAAGCGGAAGTGATTTCCATTGTGGGATCTTCCGGTGCGGGTAAATCGACCTTGCTTCATATTTTAGGAACCTTGGATCGGGCGGATAAGGGGACCTATTTTTTTAATGGTACCGATTTATCGAAATTAAACGATGCCGCACTGGCACAATTTCGAAATCAACATATCGGATTTGTATTTCAATTTCATCAATTGTTACCGGAGTTTACGGCATTGGAAAATGTATGTATGCCTGCTTTCATTGGGAAAAAGGACGTGAAGGCGAGTCAAAAAAGTGCGCAGGAATTACTGGAATTTCTCGGTTTATCATCACGACTTACACATAAGCCATCAGAGCTTTCCGGTGGAGAACAACAGCGGGTGGCCGTTGCGCGTGCTTTGATGAATGAGCCCGGATTAATACTTGCCGATGAACCATCGGGAAATCTTGATTCGACCAATGCCCGCGAATTGCACAAATTATTTTTCGAATTACGGGATCAGTTTAAACAAACATTCATCATTGTAACCCACAATGAAGAATTAGCGAACATGGCAGATCGTAAACTGGTGATTAAAGACGGAGTGTTTCTTGCCTGATGAACCGGGAATTACTTTTCGATTTTCTGAATGAAAAAGCAGAACAGTACGAAGAACCATCGTTTATTTCTTCCGATCCGCTCTCTATTCCGCATCGCTATCAAAAAAAAGAAGATATAGAAATCGCAGGATTTTTATCGGCGACCATTGCATGGGGACAACGCATTACCATTGTAAAAAACGCCGAACGTCTGATGCAATTAATGGATGATTCGCCGTATGAATTTGTCACTTCACACAGTGAAAAAGACCTCCTTCGTTTATCGCGTTTTGTTCACCGCACACTGAATGGTGATGATGCGATGGCTTTGATTTCCGCATTAGGAAAATTGTACAAGGAAGACGGTGGATTGGAACAAGTTTTTTCCGGAGAAGGTAGCATATTCGAAAAAATAGCCTTGTTTCACCGGGTGATGCGGATGCATTTACCATTGGAACGAAGCGCCAAACACATCAGTGATCCTGTTAGCGGATCTGCGGCAAAGCGAATCAACATGTTTTTGCGCTGGATGGTTCGGTCGCCTAAAAAAGGAGTTGATTTCGGAATATGGAAAGCAATTTCGAGTGCAGAATTAATTTGTCCGTTAGATGTACATACAGCAACCGTTGGAAGAAAACTTGGTTTGTTGCATCGTACACAAAACGATTGGTTAGCAGCAGAAGAACTAACGGCATCACTCCGTGAAATCGATGGCAATGATCCCGTAAAATTTGATTTTGCATTGTTTGGTCTCGGTGTTAATCGTGAGATTTGATTTCTTTTTCTTATATTGATTCAAATTACGGTTATGCGCGCTTTCTTTCTTATTCTGTTTTTTCTTCCCCTTGTGGCTTTGTCGCAAAAAATTTCGAATGTCGATTACGATGAAGTCAAACTAACAACAGCCGATTCGAGTTCTGCATTTTATTATGCAAAACTTCAGGAGCGAATGATAGCGCTGGATACAACACTTAGCGAAAAGGAATATTTTTATCTCTATTACGGAAATGTGTTTCAGTCCAACTATTCCCCCTATGGCGATTCCGATGCAATCAAGAATTTTAACGACTTGTATAAGGAAGCGAAATTCACTGAGGCCATTGTTGCGGGTGAAAAAGTCTTAAAGGAAAATCCGGTGAATATTCGTGTTCAAATGCGGATGCTGGTGTGTTATCACAAGCTGGGTGATAAAGTGATGGCTAAAAAATATGCGCATAATTATTATTCGCTGCTCAATGTTATTTACAGCAGTGGTGAAGGTACCTCCCTCGAAAATCCATTTGTTGTGATTCGCGTATCGGATGAATATGATATTATTTCCGATTTGGAATGCAGGTTTGTGAAGCAGGCTTTGGTGGGAACGGTGGATGTTATGACGGTTATTCCTCCTGCGCAAGGCGATGGTGAAGGCGAAAATGTAAAAGGAAAAAAGAAGAAATCGAAAAAAGGAAAAGAAGAAACGCGCGAATTGTATTTCGATGTTACGCAATCCTTCAGTTATCTGCAGCGTCAGTTTAAGGAGAGCGATAAGAAATAATTAAAACAAGGAGCCCTGAAACGAATTCGGATCGATCCATTCTTCAATGAGTTTTGGATTTTGATCGTTATCCTCTTTAAACTGTTGTTCAGAAATTTTCCAGGCTTGCATTTGCTGCTCGGGAAAGGGACGCATTAATTTTTCAAGTTCTTCCAATGCCAGTTTTGGGTCCAGCCATTTTTCCTCATCCTCTTTTTCAAGAATCAAAGGCATTCTCTCTTTGCTGTTATGGATTTTTGCCGTCATCGGATTCGCCACGGTGGTGATGATGGAGAAACTGTTGATTTTTTCCCCGTTGGCAGGATTGATCCACGATTCATATATCCCTCCCATGGAGAACAAAGGCGCATCATTAAGTGAAATGTAATGCGGAATTTTTTTCTTTCCCTCGTGCTGCCATTCGAAATATCCGGTTGATACGACCAGACAACGTTTGCTTTGTATGGATTGGCGAAAGGATGGTTTTTCAAATATACTTTCTGCCCGGGCGTTCAGGGTTTTTAGACGTATTTCCTTCGCCTCCTCCGCCGAACGAATCCATGAAGGGATAAGTCCCCAGCGATAATGATCGATGATTTGCGGGTTTTCCTGCAGAATAAGCGCGCATTTCGGGAATTGAAAACCATTCTCCCGGAATCTGGCTTTGTGTAATGTAGGGTCCTTAAATTTCGCTTTATAGCGGCTTTCGATTTCCTCTACTTGCTGGGCGTTGGATTTGTAATAGCACATAAGCTAAAGATAGGAGATTTAGTTGCTAATTCAAGAAGGTGAAATCAGCTTTTTAAGTCAAAATTTAGTTTATCCCGGTGGAATTTTAAACTGTTTTCCATTCGGACCATAGAATTCAAATGATAATTGTTCATTATCCTTTTCTTCTGCCTATTTTTACGCCATGGAGCTACAACTGCGAACAGCCGGTGAACAGGATATTGCTTTGATAGCAGCAATGGCCGACCGGATTTGGAAGATTCATTACCCGCCGATCATTGGAATGGAACAGGTGGAGTATATGCTTAACAAGATGTACAGTGCAGAAGCCCTTATCCGTCAAATGGGGGAGGGTCAGGTTTTCCGTATTATCGAATCGGATACCGCTTCAGTGGGTTTTATTTCCGTTTCTGAAAAAGTGGAGCATGAATTATTTCTGCATAAATTTTATTTGGATGCGAATGTGCAGGGCAGGGGAATGGGGGCTGCTGTTTTTTCCCAATTAATGGCCATGTATCCCGGCGTAAAAAAAGTGCGATTAACAGTGAATCGTCAGAATTATAAATCCATTAATTTCTATTTTAAACTCGGATTTACCATTGCAGAAGTGGCCGACTTCGATATCGGAGAAGGTTATCTGATGAATGATTTTGTGATGGAGCTTCAGCGATGAAGGTCATCAGGAAAAAAATTCCACGATCCCTGTCGTAACATTATAAATTCCACCGATCAGTTTTATTTTTCCGCTTTCTTCCAGTTCTGCAATAATGGTGCTTTCTCTTCTGATTTTTTCGATGTTCAGTTGAACATTGTTATGTGTAACGTGATTTAAAAATTCAGGATTTCCGGAGTTGCGGTTTTCTTTGGTGGTTTTTTCGGAATAGATGGCGGGTTGAATTTTATTGAGCAGTGTTGTGAGGTTTCCCATTTCAAATTTATCGCAGGCACTGCTGATAGCGCCGCATTGGGTGTGACCTAACACTAAAATGACTTTAGAACCGGCCACTTTGGTAGCAAATTCCATGCTCCCGAGTATATCTTCGTTTACAATATTTCCCGCTACACGAATACTGAAAATATCACCCAGCCCCTGGTCGAAAATCAACTCCGCCGAGGTCCTGCTGTCGATACAACTTAAAATAGTGGCAAAAGGGAATTGTCCTGCCGAAGTCTCATTCACCTGCTTAAGCAGATTGCGGTTCATTTTTAGGTTATTCAC